>JBFIHP010000554.1:0-3128 GCA_041601735.1 Planctomycetota bacterium
ACCTCGAGGGCCTCTGAGCCCGACTTGATGCTCCCGGGCGCCGCTCCTACGATGCCTCCGTGATCACGCGCGCGCCCATCATCCGCATCCTGCTCGGCATTCTCCTCCTGGGGGCAGGCGCGAGCCGCGCTCTCGCGCACGACCCGCCGCCGATCTGGTTCGAGATGAAGCTCGAGGAGGGCCGTCTCGTCTGCAACCTGCGGGTCATGGCTCCCCTGGTCGATCAGTGGCTGAAGCTGAAGCGTGACGACACCAAGGCTCTTGGACCTGAGGAGCGCCGGCTGATCGCCGAGCGCCTCGATCGCTGGTTCTCTGAGCACCCCTTCCTGAAGCTCGACGACATCCTCGTCAATCCCGTCGTGGGCGAGATGGAGATCGTCGAGGCCGAATATCACGAGTTCAAGATCCACTACCTGAAGGTGGCGATGGAGTTTCCGGTGCCGGCCCGGCCGCGGACGATGAGCTTCGAGTGGCACGACTGGGACATCTTCGAGACCTGGCCGATCGTGGCGCTCGACGCCCTCCTGGCCTGGGACGACGAGGAGATCGCGCTCCGGCTCGAGGACATCGAGCCCATCTGGGTGTGGCACGCTCCCGCGAAGCGGACGATCGAGCGCATCCTGCCGCCGGAGCCCGAGCCTCCGCGGCGCATCTCGGTGCCGGTGCTGAGCGTGGCCTTCCTCGCCGGCCTCCTGGTCTTCCTGCCGCTCTCCTTTCTACTGCGGCTCGACGCCCGTCTCCGCTGGAGTCTCGTCGCGATCCTGCTGCTGGCCTCCGTGGCGACCGCCGGCGTGATGACGCGCGAGATGCGCCCGCCCTGGGCGGCGGAGCTGGCGCCGCTCGAGCGGGAGGCCGCGATCGAGGTCTTCGAGGCGCTGCACCGCAACACCTACAACGCCTTCCGCTTCGACGACGAGTCGGCGATCTACGACACGCTGGCCCGCAGCGTCGACGGGGCGCTTCTCGAGCGGCTCTACGACGAGGTCTACGAGAGCCTGATCCTGCGCGAGGAGGGCGGCGTGGTCTGCCGGGTCACGAAGGTGGAGATCCTCGAGGAAGAGCTGACCCTTCCCGACGATCCGGAGCGCCGCGAATTCGAGGTCGAAGCGACCTGGCTCGTGCGCGGACGCGTCGGTCACTTCGGTCACGAGCACATCCGCCTCAATCGCTACCGTGCTCGCTTTCTCCTCCGGGAGTCGGAGGCGGGCTGGTGCATCGTCGACGTCGAGGTGCGCGATCAGGAGCGCCTCGAGCCCGACGAGATGGAGCCCGGTCGATGAGCGGCGCTTCCCTGAGCGCCCGTCGCGGGGCGCGGATCGGTCTCGAGGGCCTGGAATTCGCCTATCCCGCGGGCTCCTTCGCGATCGCGGTTCCGAAGCTCGAGGTCGAGCCGGGCGAGAAGATCGCGCTCATCGGGCCGAGCGGCTCGGGCAAGACGACCCTGCTGCATCTCGTGGCGGGCATCCTCGAGGCGAGGCGCGGGCGCGTCCGCATCGACGACTTCGAGGTGACCAAGGCCGACGATCGGGCCCGTCGCCGGCACCGGCTGCGTCGGATCGGGATGATCTTCCAGGAGTTCGAACTCATCGAGGCCCTCGACGTCCGCGACAACATCCGCCTGCCCTACCTGCTCGAGAAGGGGTTGGACGGTCGCGATGACCACGAGGGACGCCTGGTCGAGCTGGCCCGTCGGGTCGGCATCCTGGACTACCTGAAGCGGAAGCCGGCGCGGCTCTCCCAGGGCGAGCGCCAGCGCGTCGCGATCTGCCGGGCGCTCGTGACCCGACCGGCGCTCATCCTCGCGGACGAGCCCACGGGCAACCTCGATCCGCGCACGACTGCTACGATCCTCGATCTCGTCGCCGAGGAGGTGAGCCGGCATGCCGCGACCTTCCTCATGGTCACGCACGATCACGGAGTACTCGACCGCTTCGACCGTAGAATCGACTTCGACGACTTCCGGCGCTGAGGAGAAGGACATGCCCCGAATCGACAGGATCGTCGTCCTCGCGATCGCCGCGCTCGCAATCGCGGCCTGCGGCGAGAAGACGACCGAGGAGATACGACCGGCCCGTGAGAAGCCGCTCGTCCTGACCACCTTCTATCCCGTCACCTACTTCACGGAGCGGCTCGCGGGCGATGCGATCGAACTCGTCTGCCCGCTCCCCGAGGACGCCGACCCGATCTTCTGGCAGCCCTCGGACGCCGAACTCGCGGCCTTCGTCGGCGCCGATCTCGTCGTCGCGAACGGCGCCGGCTTCGAACGCTGGATGCGCATCGCGAGCCTGCCGGAATCGCGGCTGGTGGCGAGCGCGTCCCGGCTCGACGAGCCGCTCATCGAGATGACCGGCACCCTGACCCACTCCCACGGCGGCAAGGGCGCGCATTCGCACAGCGGCATCGACGGCCACACCTGGGTCGATCCGCTGAACGCCGTCCGGCAGATCGAGGCGATCCGCGACGCCCTCGTCCGGCTCCTGCCCGATCGGCGCAACGACATCGAGACCCGCGCGAACGACCTGGAGGCCGACCTCGAGGACCTCGACCGGGAGATCCGTGAGATCGCCGCCGAAGCCGCGCGGACCGGGCAACCGATCCTCGCCTCGCATCCGGCTTACAACTACCTCGCCCGTCGCTACGAGCTGGCCGTCGTCAACCTCGACCTCGATCCCGAGGAGATGCCCGACGAGGCGGCGATCGCGGCCATCGCGGCGATCCTGAAGGATCAGCCCGCTCGCGCGATCCTCTGGGAATCCCGACCCCTGCCCGAGATCGCGGCCCGCCTGAAGGCCGAACTGGGAATCGAGAGCTTCGTCTACTCGCCCTGCGAGATGCTGTCGGCCGCGGATCGGGCGAAAGGGGAGAACTTCCTGACCGTCATGAAGACGAACCTCGGCAATCTTCGCGCGGCCTTGGCGCTCCGCGGGAATTAGCCGAGAATCGTCCGGCTCGCCGCGGCCTGGGCGCCGCGTGAGGGTCTGAACTGCACAAGGGACCGGCTTTGGGCCGGTTCGTGAATCGAACGGAGACCGACGATGACCGATCAAGAACAACCGAAGAGTCCCGTCCGCGGCGGCGCCCGCCGGGGCGCCTCGTCCGCGCGTCGCCGCCCCGCGCGGGGCGGCTCC
>JBFIHP010000555.1:0-3118 GCA_041601735.1 Planctomycetota bacterium
CGAGCTGAGGTTCATCGTGATCGTGTCGCCGGGCACCGCCGTCTTCACCGGCTGGGAATCCGGCGGGCCGTTCACGCCGACGAGCAGCTGGAGATCCTCGCCCGAACCCGGATAGGGCTGGCCGTAGGTGTAGGCCGCGGTCGCCGTGACGCTGCCGTTCGCCGTCGTCACGGTGACATCCACGGTGCCGATGCTCTGATTCGGGCTCGGCGGCACCACGGCGTCGAGCGTCGTCGGGTTGACGAAGGTCACGGCCTGCGCCGGCGTCGCTCCGAAGTCTACGGTCGAGGCGAGGTCGAAGTTCGTGCCGCTGATCGTGACGGTCTCGCCGCCGAGGACCGAGCCGGAGTTGGGCGTGACCGCGCTGATCGTGGGTGCCGAGCTCACGATCACGGTCGGCATCGTCGCCGCGACGATGTTGTTCGCGACGTTGGTCTCGCCGGGATAGGCGGCGACGACGAGGCCCAGCCAGTAGGTGCCGAGCTGCTGTCCGGCGGGGATCGTCACGTTCACGGCGAGGCCGCCGAGCGTGTTCGAGCCGATCTGCAGCAGCAGGGTGTCGTTGAAGTCGATGGTCTGGTCGTCGGAGAGCCGGATCTGGTAGGTGAGCGGGCCGTTCACCAGCGCGCCGCCGGAATTGGCGATGTTCCGGGTCACCGCGACGGTCTGGCCGGGAGAGGCCGAGGCCGGCCCGACCACCGAGACCGCCTGCAGGTCGGCCGGCCCGGTGAAGACCGTCATCGTGGCGAAGGACACGGCGACGTTGTTGCTCGTGTTGATCTCGCCGGGAGCCGGATTCACCACCAGCCCGATGTAGTAGATGCCGGCCGGGAAGTTCGCGGGCAGCGTGACGTTCGCCGCGACGATCCCGAGGTTGGTCGAGTTGACCGTCGCGACCAGGGCATCGCTCGTGCTGATCGTCGTGTTGGGCGACAGGCGGATGTCGTAGCTGAAGCTGCCGACCGCGACCGTCCCGATGTTGCTGATGTCGCGCGTGATCTGGAAGGTCTGACCCGCCGTGACCGAGGCCGGACCGAGGACGTTGTTGGCCGAGAGGTCCGGCTGCGCCAGCGCGATGAGGGGCAGGGCGACGACGAGAGCGAGGACACGGAGGATGATGGTCGGCATGGCGAGGGCTCCTGGATTGCCCATCATGCTACGACAGCGACCCGGCCGATCAAGGAGCGCGCGAACGGCGGCTCCGGTCGATTCGCCCGGACGGACAGCGCCGGAGCGTCGCTCCGGCAGAGCGGCACGCGCCGGTTTCCGATCGTCGCGTGCCGGCCGGTCGCGATGACGCCGGAGCGCCGCTCGGACAGAGCGGCTTCCCTGGTCATGCGGGAACCGAATGCCGGCCTGTCGGGCCGGCGCTCCTGCGCCGCGTTCAGCGGCGGATCCTCTCGAAGCTCGAGTAGTCCACATCCATCGGCGGCAACGGCTTCGAGCGATCGCCGTCCGCGAGGTAGTGGTCCATGAAACGCAGGCCGCGCAGCATGTAGTCGAAGCGGTTCACGTCGATCCGGTTGCCGTGACCCTCGCCCGCGTAGCGCACGTAGCGGACCGGCGTCTCGGTGGCGAACTTCACGGCGCGATAGAGCATGAAGGGCTGGCTCGGATGCACACGGGAGTCGGCGTCGCCGCCGACCAGGAGGAGCGGCGTCCTGCAGGAGGAGGCGAAGTCCAGCGGGCTCCGGGGGTCGAGGAAGTCCTTCTGCTCGTGCGGCCACTTCTCCTCGTAGTGGACCCGGTGGAACTCGTTCGGGATGTCGCTGGTCAGCCACTTGGTGCGGATGTGGGTGAAGGGCACGAAGCTCACCGCGGCCGCGAAGTGCTCGCTGTGCCGCGTCGCCGCCCAGGCCGCGGTGTAACCGCCGTAGGAGCCGCCGACGATGCCGACCCGCTTCGTGTCCACGAGGCCGCGACGATCGAAGTCGGCGATCGCGTCGAGGTGGTCCTCGAACTCGCTGCCCATGGGATCGCCGTGGTCGGCCTTGGCGAAGGCGACGCCGTAGCCCGTGCTCGCCCGGTAGTTGGGATACCAGACCAGGTAGCCGCGCGCGGCGAGCAGCTGGCCCCAGCGGCCGTAGTCGGTGTTCCAGCCGTCGAGGAAGTGGGCCTCGGGACCGCCGTGGACCACGATGACCAGGGGGTAGCGCTTGCCCTTCTCGAAGCCGAGCGGGTGGATCAGGAGGCCCTCGATGTCGAGGCCGTCGCGAGCCTTGATGGTGGTCACCTCCTGCCGGCCGAGGGCGTAGTCCTCGAGCCAGTCGTTCGACCAGCTGATGCGCTCGTTGCGACCCCCGGCGTCGAAGCGGAAGACCTCGCCGGGATGACGGGCGCTCGACGCGACGCAGACGACGCTGCCCTGACGGCCGGGGACCGGCTCGACGTGGGTGAAGGCGAGGAGGCCGCCGCCGCCGAGCGGTTTGATCTCGCGCGTCGCGATGTCGACCTCGCCGATGTGGGTCTTCACGCCGTAGCTCGCCACGCAGACGAGGTGATCGGCGTCGCTCCACATGACCTGGTGCACCATGCCCTTGAAGTCCACCGTCATGAGCCGGGTCTCGCCGGTCGCGACCTCGCTCAGGTGGAGCATGCCGGCGTGGGGGTCGCGGCGATCGACGGCGCCGATCCAGGCCAGCTTCGAGCCGTCGGGCGAGAAGGCGTAGCCGCCGAGCTTGCCGGGGTTGTCCACGAGGAGACGGGTCGTCACCTCGCCGGGATCGACGAGGTGGAGCTTCGACCCCACGTAGCGGTCGTCGATCGAGCCGGTCGGTGCGATGGCCGCCGCGATGCGGTCGCCGGCCTCGTTCCAGACGAAGCTCATCACCGAGCCCTTCTCGGTCAGCCGGCGCACCCGGCCCTTGTAGGCCTCCCAGAGCCAGAGCGACGAGCTGCGCTGGTCCTCGTCCACGATCTCGGGCCGGAAGCCGGCCTTGCGAGCCGCGGCGCGTGCCTCTGGCAGCGGGTCCGGTGCGATGAAGGCGAGGGCCCGCCCGTCGCGACGCCAGGCGTAATCGCTCACCCCGGTCGGCGTCACGGTCAGGCGATAGGCCTCGCCGCCGTTGAGGGGCAGGGCGTAGATCTCGGTGTGCGGCGCATCCTCGCGCCGGTCGAG
>JBFIHP010000556.1:0-3117 GCA_041601735.1 Planctomycetota bacterium
CATGCTGCGCGCCGCGATCGAGACCCGCGCCCTGGCCCAGGGCCAGGCCCTGCCTCAGGACTTCACGATCCCCCGTCTCGAGGCCGGCGAGAAGTTCGCCCTCTGCGGTATCGCCAGCCGCATCCCCGACCGCGTCGTCGTCGAGCGCCGCCGATTCCAGGGTCAGAACGGACAGATCGATCGCGACATCTACCTGATCGAACGTCAGGTAACCGAGAAACCCACGAGCCGACCGGAGAAGGACTGATGCGATTCCGAGCCCGGGACGACCGCGCCGGCGCCCTGATCGAGGCCGTGACGAAGAGTCCAGCCGAACTGGTACTGCGCTGCGACATCGAGGGCGATTTCGCCTCGGCTCACCTCGAGGACGTCGCCGTCGATCGCGAGCGCGCGAAGATCTTCGCCGGGCGCCTGAGGAAGCCCGGGACCGAACCCTGCGTCCTGCAGTCCTCGCGTCCCGGAGAGCTGGTCCTCGCGGTCACCCCCCTGCCCGACTCCGGCGACCTCGTCGTCAAGGTCACGCTGACTCGGCTGCGTGAGCTCGGCAGGATCCGCGCATCCGACATGCTGACCCTGTCCTTCGTGATCGACGGCGCCGAACTCGACCGACTCGCGACGGAGGCGACCGAGCTCGCCTCGGGATCATGAAGGGCGCCGACACGAGGAGCCTCCTCGAGACGAGCCTCGAGGACTTCCGACTCTCGCGCAGCGAGCGCCGGGAGTTGCGGGACCTGATCCAGAGCCGCGCCGCGGACGGCGCGGCCCTGGCGCGACTCGAGAGCCAGGTCTTCGAGCTGGCCGAGGAACGCAGCGGCGCCGGCGACGTGCTCGGCTGGCTGCGTCAGGTCATCGGCCTCGTCAACGCGGTGCGCAAGGAGACGACGGAACGCCCCGAGCAGCAGCTGTTCTTCTCGCCGCGGGACGACTGTCCGCAGGTCATCGGCTCGCTGATCCGATCGGCACGCGAGCGCATTCGCGTCTGCGTCTTCACCATCACCGACGACCGGATCTCGGGCGAACTGATCGCCGCCCACGAGCGCGGTATCGACCTTCGCATCCTCAGCGACGACGACAAGTCCGAGGATCGCGGCTCCGACCTCGATCGATTGGGTCGGGCGGGCATTCCCATCGCGCTCGATCGTCACGGGCACATGCATCACAAGTTCGCGGTCTTCGACGATCTGATCTCGGTGAGCGGCAGCTACAACTGGACCCGGAGCGCGGCGCGCGACAACCACGAGTGCATCCTCATGAGCCGGGACCGTGGCCTGGCCGGGTCCTTTCTCGACGAGTTCACGCGACTCTGGAAGCTCTACGCATCGTGAGCTCCGAATCGCTCGAACACGAGGCTTCCGAGACGCCGAAGGCCGGCGAATTCCCGCCGGAACTCCGCATGGACCCCGCCTGGGTCCCGGCCACGCGCCTCGCTCAGCTGGCCCGGTCGATCGTCTTCACGCTCGTCATCCTGGCCGCCTGGGGGGCCTTTCGCCGGATCGTCGCCTGGCCCGAGATCGTCATGGCGGGAACGACCGTCCTCGTCGCGGCCGCCATCCTCCTGCGTGTCCTGAGCGCCATCTTCTGGCCGGGGCTGAGCCGGAAGTACTGCCGCTACGAGGTCCTCTCCGACCGCATCGTCGTCCATCGGGGCGTCCTCATGCGCAGCATCACGACGCTGCCTCGCTCACGGATCCAGCACATCGAGCTCGCCCAGGGCCCCCTTGCCCGTCGCTACGACATCGCCGACCTGCATCTGAACACCGCCGGCACCGTCAACGCGCGGGTCACCCTCATCGGCCTCCCCGTGGTCGTCGCGCGCGCGCTGCGCGATCGTCTGGTCGAGGACACGAGCGATGGCGGAGTCTGAGTCGTCGGGCGAGATCGAGCGCCGACTTCATCCCCTATACCTGCTGTTCAGTTTCTTCGCGACGATCCGCGGCTTCGTCGTCCCCATCCTGATCCTGGTCTTCATCCGGGGCGGAGACGTCGATTTCCTGGCCCTGATCTTCGTGGCGCCCAGCCTCGTCATCGCCGCCCTGCGATACGCGAGCTTCCGCTACCGCCTCGGCGAGAACGAGATCCATCTCCGCGGCGGCGTCCTGTTCCGCTTCGAGCGCCACGTCCCCTATCAGCGCATCCAGAATCTCAAGCTCGTCCGCAACCTCTTCCATCGCATCTTCGGCGTCGCCGGCCTCACCATCGAGACGGCTTCCGGAGAGGAGGTCGAAGCCCAGCTCGAGGTTCTCGGGCTCGAGCAGGTCCGCTACATCCAGGAGCGGGTCGCGACGAAGGGAGGGCGGCATCGCGAGGAGAGCCCCGAGGAGGCCGAGCCGGAGGCCCTGCCTGACTTCAAGCTGGGCCCCTTCGAGGTGATGCTCGCCGGACTGGCCTCGAACCGCGGCCTGACACTCGCACTGGCGGCGATCGCCTTTCTCTGGGAGCAGTTCGGGGGCGACGAGACCCGGCTCTTCCTGCGCAGCCTGGACGACCGGCTCCCCGCCATCGACCTGCCCCAGGGGCTTCTGGCGGGGCTCGGCTTCATGATCGCCCTGCCCCTCGCTCTGATTGCCTTGTTCACGCTGACGAAGCTGCTCGCGATGCTCTGGTCGCTCTTCCGCCACGGCGGATTCCGGATGCGGCTGGTGGGCGACGAGCTCCTGTTTCGCCAGGGCCTGTTCACCGAGGTCGCGAGCACGATCCCCAGGCCGCGCATCCAATCGGTGAGCATCCGACGGACCTACATGCACCGACTCATCGACCGACTGGAGCTGCGCTTCGTCACCGCCGGAGGCGCCGATCTGGACGAAAGCGGCGTGCGCTCGGTGCCCATCCTCCACCTCGAACGACTCGACGAGGTGCTGGAGATGATCCTGCCCGGCTCACGGGAGAAGCCGCGGACCTGGTTGCGCGCCGACGGGGCCGCCTGGCGCCGGCTCTTCCTGCGCTCCTTGCCCTTCTGGACCGTCATCCTTGCGATCGCGACCTTCCTGGGCGGACCCTGGTCCGTCCTTCTGGCCCTGCCCCTGCTTCCCATGCTCTTGGTCCTGGCGCGCCGGCGCGTCGGCACGATGTCGATCGGCCTGACCTCCGACGGCCTGCTCCTCACCCGCGGCTGGCCGA
>JBFIHP010000557.1:0-3113 GCA_041601735.1 Planctomycetota bacterium
GGTCGCAAGCTCCGGACCTGGGTGATCGTCGGCCTCGTGGTCGCCGCCCTGGCCTTCGTCCACTACTGCTACTTCGAGGCCTCGATGAACTCCGTCCTCCCGACGGTCATCATCGACCTCATGGACAAGCTCTACGGAGGCTGAGGAATGTACGAGTCGTTCTTCGGCTTCGAGCGGCCGCCCTTCAACAACACGCCGGACACGAGCTTCTACTTCCCCAGCGAGAGGCACAACGAGGCTCTGGCCCAGCTTCTCTACACCGTGACCGCGCGGAAGGGCTTCGCCGTACTCACCGGAGAGATCGGCTCGGGCAAGACCACGCTCTGCCGGAGCATGCTCAAGCAGATGGACGAGGACTCGGTCTGCGCGCTGATCACCAATCCGCGCCTGACCGGCATCCAGCTTCTCTACAGCGTCGCCCGCGAATTCGGCCTCGATGTCGAGCAGGTGCATCGCGTCGCCATCCTGGACGCGATCAACGAGTTCCTGATCGACATGCTGGCTCAGGACAAGAACGTCATCCTGATCATCGACGAGGCCCAGAACCTTCCGCTCAGCACGCTCGAGGAGGTCCGTCTGATCTCGAATCTCGAGACCGAGACCGAGAAGCTCATCCAGATCCTGCTGCTCGGACAGCCCGAACTCCGGCGCAAGCTCGAGCACCCCAGCCTGCTCCAGCTCCGTCAGCGCGTCGCGATGCGCTTTCATCTGACGGCGCTCGATCAGGACGAGATGTTCCAGTACATCCAGCACCGCATGCGCGTGGCGGGAGCCCACCACCGGGTTCGCTTCTCCTCGCGGGCGCTGGCGATGATCTACCGCTAGTCCGGCGGCGTGCCCCGCCTGGTCAACCTGCTCTGTGACCGCGTCCTGATCACCGCGTTCACGCTCGAAACCAACAAGATCGCCGCCAACATCGTTCTGACGGCGATCCGGGAAATCGAGGGAGCGGACTGGACCTTCAAGAAGGCTGCTGCCGAAGAGAAAGAAGCGAAGTCGCGCAAGTCCTTCCTGAGGCTGCCCTTCTTCGCCAGCAAGACGCGTTGATGCGCGACCGAGAGGACTGACATGGGCCGGATACACGACGCCCTCAAGAAAGCCGAGGAAGAGCGCAAGAAGCGACGGCAGGGAGAGTCCCAGGCGACTCCCGCGACGTCGCCCAGGGCCCCTTCCGAGCCGGCTCAGCAGGACCGTGTCGAGGTTTCACGCCGGCCCGCGCGGACGCAGATCGAAACCGCCGCCATCGAGCTCCCAGAGCCCGAGCGCCGCAAGGCGGGCCGCGGCATCGCCGCCGGCCTCGACCGGGCGCGGCAATCGCTGGTGCAGTCCTCCGGCGGCCGCCGATTCGGGGAGCTCCTGCTCACCCTCCACGCTCCGGCCGATCAACGATCCGAACAGATCCGCGCCATCCGCACCAACATCCTCAGCCTGAAGAAGGTGCCTCGGATCCTGGCCTTGACCAGCGCCGTGGGCGACGAGGGCGCCGGCATGACCGCGTCGAATCTCGCGGTCTGCTTCGGCGAGGATTCCAGCCAGAAGATCCTGCTCGTGGACGGCGACCTTCGCGGTTCCCGACTGCGCGGCTTCTTCGACGTGCCGTCCGACGCGCCCGGATTCACCGAGGTGCTCGAAGGCAGCCTCGACCCCGACGAGGCGGTCATCGAGTCGGGCCTGCCGAACATCTTCCTGGTCGCCGCCGGTCGCGAGGTCGAGAATCCGGGCGGCCTGCTCTCGAGTCATTCGCTCACCGGCATGTTCGAGGCCTGGAAGAAGCGTTTCGACCGGATCGTCGTGGTTCTCCCGCCGGTGAACGAGGCGAACGACGCCGCCATCATCGGGCGCGAGATCGACGGCATCCTCATGGTCGTGAAGCTGGGGGCGACCCCCCGGCGCGAATCGGAGCATGCCATCGAGGCCCTGAGTGCCTCGGGCGTCCATGTCATCGGTTGCGTGGTCACCAACGCCGGACGGGTCCGGGAGCATCCGGGGCGCCGCAGCTGAGGCGGGACCAGCCACGATGAACCTCCTCTATCTCGTTCATCGCATCCCTTTTCCGCCCGACAAGGGCGACAAGATCCGGTCCCATCGCTGGCTCGAGCATCTCGCCGCGAAGCACCGCGTCCACCTGGCCACCCTCTACGACGACCCCGCCGACGCCGTCCACCTGGACCACCTCCGGAGCATCTGCGCCGGCGTGCACGCCTTCCCGCTCCGGCGCAATCGCGCCCGGGTCAAGGCCGCGACCGGACTCCTGGGACGAGCCCCCCTGAGCCTCGCCTACTTCGACAGCCCGGATCTCCAGAGGGCGATCGACGGGATCCTCGCGCGCGAGAACATCGACCTGGCGCTCTGCTACTCGTCGTCCATGGCCGGCTATCTCGACGGCCGCGACGTCCCGGCGCGGGTGATGGACATGGTGGACGTGGACTCCGAGAAGTTCCGCAGCTATGCGGCGCTGGGGCGCGGGCCCTCGAGCTGGCTCTACGGCATCGAGGCCCGACGGCTCGCTCGCTACGAGGAGAAGATCGTCCGCGACTTCGACTCCGTCATCCTCTGCACCGCGCCCGAGGCCGGTCTCCTCGCCGAACGCGTGCACGACGCCGGCAAGATCGTGGCGATCGGCAACGGCGTGGATCTGCCCGACGAGGCCCTGATCCCGCAGCGCCGGGACGAGGCCCGGATCGTCTTCGTGGGAGCCATGGACTACCAGGCGAACGTCGATGCCGTGATCTTCGCCGCGCGCGAGATCATGCCGCTCGTGCTGAAGGCGCGCCCCGACGCCCGGTTCCTGATCGTCGGTCGCGATCCCAGCCCCGAGGTGCGTGCCCTGGCGGGGTTGCCCGGCATCGAGGTCACCGGCGGCGTGCCCGACATCACCCGATACCTGGCCGAGGCGGCGCTCAGTCTCGTGCCCCTGCGCGTCGCCCAGGGCATCCAGAACAAGGTGCTCGAGGCGATGGCCTGGCAGCTGCCGGTCGTCACGGCGGCACGGATCGTCCAGTCCCTCGGGCTCGAGGCCGACGGGCCGCTGCTCCAGGCGGAGACCGCCTCGGACTACGCGGCCGGGGTGCTCGGATTGCTCGATGATGCCGAGGATCGCCGGACCCGCGGTA
>JBFIHP010000558.1:0-3112 GCA_041601735.1 Planctomycetota bacterium
CCTCTACTTCCCCTCGCGCAGCGCTGCCGAATCGGCCGGCTCGACGCTGTCGAATGAGGGCTTCGCGATCGAGCTGAAGAGCGACGAGGAGGGTCGCGAGTGGCTCGTCTTCGCGACCCGCGAACTCGTCCCCGACCACGCGCGCCTGCTCGAACTGCGCGCCCGCTTCGAGGCCCTCTGCGCCGCCGCCGGCGGCGAATACGACGGCTGGGGCGCCCCCATCGTCGAGGGCTGACAGGAGCGCCGGCCCGACAGGCCGGCATGCGAGAGGAGCGCCGGCCCGACAGGCCGGCATTCGATGCGCGCTTGGAGAAGAAGAAGCCGCTCTGTCAGAGCGGCGCTCCTGAGCGCTAAAGGAGCGCCGGCCTGACAGGCCGGCATTCGATGCGCGCCTTGTGAAGAGAATGCCGCTCTGTCAGAGCGGCGCTCCTCCTGATCGCATTCGATACCACGCGCTCGAGGATCGCCAATCGTGAGGTTTCCGACACAGCCCCGCATTGACCGGATTCAGCTCGATGTAGCGGCTCATCGACTCGATCTCGTCTTCGTTTGTCGCCTGCCTGTCAAAGTAGTCCCGTTGCCAGAGCGCCCCGGACCGGCCTGAAGCACGATTGACGTCCCTCGCGGTCCAGGACTTCAGGCGGCGCATGATGCCGGCGAGAGGTCCCTTGCCGAGGAGTCTGACGAGCAGATGCACATGGTTCGGCATCACGACCCATGCGAGGACCTCGAACTCCCGGCCATCGCGATGGCGGAGCGCTTCCGCCACGATGCTCGCGCATCGAGGGTCCGACAGAACGCAGCTGCCGAAAGACTGATCGAGACTCGCCTCGATGGAGCGCCGTCGATCGCGGGTGGACCGCAGAGCGCGGATTCGACGGACCACCTCGTCAGGGAGACTGTCGGCCAGTCGAATCGTGATGAACTGGATGGCATTCGGGCCGTCGACATGCAGCAGGTAGCCGCGAGAGTGGGTCGATCCCTGAAGACTCCGAGGTGTTCGCATCGACAGGGGAAGTCGAATCTCTTATCGACCAGGACCGCGAAATACGTGGAGCGCCGGCCTGACAGGCCGGCATTCGATCGGCGGGGGGAAGAGAAGGCCGCTCTGTCAGAGCGGCGCTCCTGCTCGGCGCGCCGAAACTAGTTGGCGGAGCGAGGGGTGTCGAGGAGTTCGTAGCGACCCTGGGCGAGCTGCATGATGATGGCGAAGTGGGCGGTCGCGAAGGCCGGGCCCCAGGAACGGTCGGGGTGGTGCTTCATCTGTCGGCTCTCCGCGGTCGGGCGGTAGCCGAAGGAACCATGGCTTCGCCGGAGCGACATGAGGAAGGGGCGATAGACCTTCCAGTAGTCGGCGAAGTCCTTCTTGCCGCCGAGGGCGGAGGCGAGCGCGCCGTTCAAGAGGTGCATGGTGGGGCAGGCGTGGCCCTCGTATAGCTTCTCGAGGCCGCGCTCGTAGAACTTTGTCATCGAGGCGCTGAGATCGCCGGCGCGACCGGCCTGGATGACGGCCCAGAGCGCGCCGGCCGTGCGGCCCGGGTCGCCCATGCCGGCCTGTCCGGGCTGCGGTGAATAGGCCACGCCGCCGCCCGAGGTGCAGGTCTTGATCCACTCGTAGGCGCGGATGACCTTGGCGCGATCGACCTCGACGCCGACCCGTTCGGCCATGCCCATGCCGCCGAGCGCGAAGTTGCTCATGATCTCGAGCTCGAGGTAGCCGAGCGCGTTGGGGCCGCCGGGGCCGTGCGCCCAGCCGCCGCTCTGCTCCTGGTTCTCCTCCAGCTTCTTGATGATCTCGGCGAGGCGGACGCGGACGCTCTGCTTCTTCTTCTGGGCGACGTACTCGGCGAGGAAGATCGAACCGTAGCCGAGCGCCCAGTTGGTCTGGTTCCAGTTGGCCTTCTTCTCGCCGACGGTTCGCATGCCGCCGAAGTCGCGCTCGTTTCCGGCCTGCTTCATGACGAATTCGGCGGCGGCCTCGATGTTGCGGGCGTACTTCTTCCGGTCGGCGCCGAGCCAGGCGAGGCCGGAGAGCGAGGCGGTCGCGACCGCGTGATTCTCGTTGGCGACGTGACCGGGCCGACCGTCACCCTGCTGGTCCCGGGCGAGGAACTCGAGCGCGTCGTTCAGGATCTGCTCGGTCTTCTTGCACCTGGTGATGTCGCTCCGGTGGAAGGCGGGATAGGCGCGCACGCCGACCGTGACCTTCTCCTTCTTGCCGTCGCGGACGACGATCAGGTCGAGCGGCGCGAGCTTGCCGCCCTTCGGCTTGCCGGCCTCCGCCTTCTCGATCAGCTCGCAGAGCATGTCCACCAGCTCGTCCTCGGTCTTGCCGGTGAGCTTCTTGCCCTCGGCGCCGATGATGAGGTCGCCGATGCGCAGGCCGCCCCTGGTCGCCGGACCGTCCGGGTCGAGCCCCTTGATCAGGACGCCCTCGTCCTTGTCCACGGTCTCGACGAGGCCTTCGGCCCCGAGGCCGCCGAGGGGATACCAGTCGTCCTCGCGGATGATCCCGCGCTGCTGCGCGCAGACGCTGCCTGCGAGGAGGAGGAGGACGCTCGATATGAGGAGGGCTCTGGGCATGGAGTCGCTTCACTCCGACCGGGTCGGTCGGTTCGGGGTCACGGGAATCGGTCCGGATCGAGCGTGCGGATGAAGCCCAAGATTAGGAGACCGCCCGGGCGCGATCAAGAATCCCGTCGATGGGTGAATTTTCCTCCGCCGCGCTCCGCGCGCTACTTCGGAAGCAGGGCGAGGAGGCGCCTGGCCTCGGCGGCGACTCCGGCCTCGGGCGAGGTCTGGAGCAGGGACTCGATGGCTGCGCGGCAGTTGTCGAAACCGCCGAGGGAGAGCCAGGCCCGGGCCTGATCGAGTCTCGCGGCAGGAAAGCGCTCGAGGTCGCGATCCATGGTCTCGAGGGTGACCAGGACGTAGCGGGGCTGCTCGCTCCCGTTGCGGGCCAGCGTGTCGAGGGTCTTCAGGGTGCGGGCGTCACGGCGGTGCTCGTCACGGGTCGTGCTGCGACCGAGGAGGTCGGCGAGGTTCGCGGCCTCGTCGTAGCGCATCGAGGCCTCGTCGAAGCGGCCGGCCCTCGCCGCGTCGTCAGCGAGGC
>JBFIHP010000559.1:0-3107 GCA_041601735.1 Planctomycetota bacterium
CGAGCGGCGTCGCGTGCCGTTCGATCCACTCCGGGCTCATCGCCTCGATCGTGGTCTGATCGAAGAAGGAGCCCGGACCGCCCACGGGGGCGCGGGCGGCGCGGTAGAGGGTGTAGCTGCCCTCGAGGTCGTCGGGACCGGCGGCCAGGAAGTACATGACCTCCATCAGGTTGGAAGGCGGCTTCAGTCCGGGCTTCTTCGCCTCGTTGGGATCGGCCGCGGCCTGCTCCTCGCTGATGCCCTTGCGGCGACGCTCGAGGATCTCGCGCGCCCGGCTCTCGGCGAGGTCGTCAACGCCGTCGTAGACCGCCTCGGCTCCGGCGTAGGTGCCGGCGAAGCGGCCGATCGTGTCGTTCAGCTCGCCGCCGGGGAAGCTGCGCACGAAGCGCAGGAGGAAGGAGCGCGGGTCACCCGGCGCGAAGCTGTTCTGCGCCCGGGTCTCGGCGGCCACCTTGGCGTCGGCCGGCGGTACCCAGGGTCGGTCGTGCGAGAGCAGGAACTGCAGCTTGATGCCCGGGCCCTCGGGATCGCCGACCGCGGTCGCGACGAGGTCGTCCTCGAGCTGGCTCGTGGCCTGATCGAACTTGTCGTAGAGCTCGCCCGAGGCATTCGAGCTCCGGTAGATCGCGAGCGAGTCGCGCATCAGCGTGAAGAGGAAGAGCCCCAGCACGGCGAAGATCGACATCGCGACCAGGAGCTCGATCAGGGTGACGCCGGCGCGGCGCTCGCGCATGAGATTCCTCATCGGAGCACCTCCCGCTGGAGCACCCAGGGCGCGGCCAGGTAGCGGAGCTCGACGTCGAGCAGCTGGGGCGTCGCCTTCCAGTCGTTCACCTGGAGGTCGTCCGGGTCGAAGGCGTTCGGCTCGTAGGTGAAGAAGACCCGCACCTCCATGCCCTTGCCATCGACGTTGAGGAGGGTCTGGTTGAGCCGCTCCTGACCCCGGCCGGGCTGGCTCGTGAAGCGCACGAGGCGGCCGCCGCTCTGCTCCGGCGGCGTGTCCCAGGGCACCTCCGGATCGAAGCGGCAGAGCAACTCGATGCCGAGATGCGACCGCTCGAAGCGCGTCGTCCAGGTCAGCCGTTTGAAGAAGGATCGCGGCTGATTGACCGAGAACTCGTAGAAGGCGAGCTCCGGGTCGTCGCAGGCCGGGGCGAATCGGTCCCAGTAACGGAAGGGCATGTCGAGGACGATCGAATCCTGCCCGTGCGTGCCGCGTTGCGTGCCGTAGCGACCGCGGAAGATGCCGACGTCCTCCCCGCTCTTCGGATCGCGCCGCCTCGGCATGCGCATCAGGTTCTGATCGATCCGGCTGAAGTGGATCATCTCGCGATCGATCAGGACCGTGCCGCCGCTGCGTTCGTTGATGTCGGTGATGCCGAAGTCCTGGCCGTCCTCGACGGCGAGATCGGAGTCGTCCGGCTGCACCTGCTGGGTCAGGCGACTGACGGGGCGGAAGTCGAGGAAGACGATGCGCGCCCCGAAGGAGTGCTCGACCTTCTCGGTGTTCATGAAGCCACGCTCGCAGTCGCGCAGGATGTAACCGCCCGTGCTCGGGCTCTGATCGACCTCGCGGAAGGCGATGACCTCGTCGTCGATCATCACCAGTCCGGCGTCGCCTTGCAGGACGTTCAGGGGATCGACCAGATCGAGCTGACGGCCGTCGGCGAGCCAGTTGGCGGTCACGAAGCCGCCGGACGAGCTGAAGGACTGGGGCTGCTGCGGGACCCAGATCGAGCTCACGATCGGGATCTCGGTGGCCTCGGAGTCGATGCCGAGGGGATAGGGAATCGGCGGAGTCACGCCGCCGCCGTAGGCCGCCAGGCTCTCGTCCCAGAGGGTGAACTGCTCGCGGGCGATGGTGCGGAGCCGGATCTCGTCGAGGTGGCCGTCGATCGTACCTCGAGCCGCGGTCATGCCGACGTTGGCGTCGGCGTCCGCGCCGATGAACGGCAGCTCGCCGCTCGGGAACTTCACCAGCCGCGAGTAGCGGCGGCGATCGGTCACCGGGTCGCCGTTGGCGAGATTCGATTGGTTGACCTGCGGCAGGGCGATCTGGGCGACGCGCGTGCGGACGTTCGAGGTGAGTGAGGCCCAGTCGCTCCAGGCCCAGGAGACGAAGGCCAGCTCGCGCCCGGCGTTGTCGGCCCGCATGAGGGTGACGCAGTCGCCGAAGCCGAGCGCGTTGCCGCCGGGAGTCGTGACCCGGAAGCAGGGGATCGCCGGGACGCCCGCGGCGTGGTGGTGGGTCGAGTCGGCGGGATCGCTCCAGCCGAACTGGTCGGTGCCGGCGCGGTAGCGCCAGTTCATCTGCGCGCCGAGCGGGATCGGATCGGGACGGGTGTTGAGGGTGCCGAGCAGGGCCTGGCCGACGAAGTTCGAGAACTGCTGACAGACGGTGGTGAGCCGGTTCTTCTCGTGGAAGACGAAGGAGTTCCTGGCGCGGTCCACGCCCGTGTAGGCCACCCACTCGATGCGATGCGACGAGAAGCTCTTGAAGTCGGGGACGAGCAGACCGTTGCCGAGCTGCAGGTACTCGCGCTGCGGGCTGCCGTTCGAGTTGAACTCGGGACCCTTGTAGCCCTCGTTGCCGGTGAGCTCGACGGAGATCGGGAAGATGAAGGCCAGCGGCGGCGCGTTGCTGCCGGCCGAGGTGTTTCGGGTGACGATCTTGCGCAGCGCCTTCGAGTAGAAGCGGAGCTGGCCGGCGCCCGGCGCCGGCGGCCCCGCGTTGTTGCCGCCGCCGGCGAGGGGCTGGCCCTCGACCAGATCCGGGTTCAGCGGGTCGTTCACGGCGCTGATGCCCTCGAGCATCTCGTCGTTGCGGCTCTCGTAGCGGATCATCTGGACGATGTTCCAGTCCGAGAGGTCGTCGAGCTCGTCGAGCTCGTTGTCGCCCGGGAACTCGGGCGCGACGATGATCGCGTAGCCGCCGCCGCTCTGGAAGGTCTCCTGCTCGACCTGCAGGTTGCCGTTGGCGAAGGTCCTGAGCTCGAGTTCCGTGGTCGCCGGCAGGTCGAGGACCTCGACGCCGATGGTGAGGTTGTCCGGCAGCTTGATGACGTCGGTCTGGTCGCCGACGAGATTGCCGACGTCGAAGGGCCTGA
>JBFIHP010000560.1:0-3104 GCA_041601735.1 Planctomycetota bacterium
GAAGTGGAGGCGGTCGAGGACACGCACGAGCCGGTCGCGCTCACGCTCGTCGAGAGCCGACCAGCGCTGCGCGGTCTCGGCGTCCACGACGCCGCGGGCGACGAATTCGTCGAGCGCGGCGCCCTTCTTCAGGGCCTCGAGGATCGCCTTGCGATCGGACTCCTCGACCTCGCGAAGGCGCGTGATGTCGCCGCGGGAGATGCGACCGCGCAGCTGGAACCGGCGCACCACGGGGTCGCGCCAGAAGCCGCGCCCGTCGAGCTGCTCGAGCCGCCCGCGCTCCTCCTGGTTCAGGGTCGCGCCGTGCACGTGCATGAAGATGACGCGCTGGAGCCGGAAGGCCTCGTCGAGCTGCTGCTTGGGGCCGAGCGTGCGCAGACGCTGGACCTCCTCCTCGTCCACGAGCTCATGGCCCGAGGCCATCGAGATGGCTCGCTCGAGGGCGCCGGCGGCCTTGAGCGCGAAGATGCGGGCATCCCGTTGCTTCGGATCGAGTCTCTCCAGTTCGGCCCGGATCTCGGGCGACTGACGATCGATGAATCGCCGCGCCTCCTCCTCGCGCTCGCGGCGATGGATGGCGACGATCTCCTTGACCTGTTCGGCAAGCGGCGCGGCGCCGAGACGCTCGAGCGTCCGACGATCGAGACGGCGCACGACGCTGCGGGCGATGGCCTTGAATTCGGTCAGCGACTCGGCGTCGAGCTTGGAGTCGATGGCGGCGAGGCCCTCGTCGAGCTGCTCGAGGTAGGCCTGCCGGGCCTCCATCGCGCGGGGATCCGGGCCGCGCCGACCCTCGCGCTGGGCCGGAGCGAGGGCCGCGAAGAGCGCGAGCAGAAGGAAGGATGCGGAAATCGCGGTCGTGCGGGTCATGGCAGTAACCTCATCAGCCCCCGAACCAGTCGTCGTGGATGCTGTCCAGCTCCTCGACGTCGAGAACCAGCAGATCGAGATCGGAGAGGTCGTCGAGCGCCTCCACGACGGCCGCCGCGTTGGCGCCGTCGCCGCGGTCCTCGGGACCCGGTCGGCGCTCGCGCACGATGAGGGCCCAGCCGCTCACGATCAACACGATCGCCGCGGCGGCCGCGACCGCGCGCCGCCAGCCCACGGCCCGGGCGAGCGGGCGGACGCCTTCCGCGGCGACGGCGGCGAGCACCCGACGGCCGAAGCCAGGCGAGGGCCTCTCGTCTGCCACCAGGCCGAGGAGGCCATCGAGCGCCTGGTCCTCGGCGGACTTCCTGTCATCGTTCCATCCGGTCATCGTCCTACCTCAGCTCGCTCCGCGATGGACCGCGGGGTCCTGCGGATACCAGTCCTGGAGTTCGTGTGCGAGCCGCTTCTTCAGGCCTTCCTTGGCCCGGTTGATCAGGCTCTTCACCGCCATGACCGAGATGTCGAGGGTCTCGGCTATCTCGGCGTAGGGCAGCTGGTCGTAGCGGCTCATGATCAGCGCGGCGCGCTGTTGTTCGGGCAGCTCCGCGATCGCGGCGCGGACCTTGTTCTTCAGCTCCTCCCGCTCCGGCAGCTCGTCGGGAGCCGGCTCGCTCCCGGGGACGCGTTCGATCCCCGAGCTGCCGTCGTCGTCGCCCTGGAGCGTGAACAGCGGGCGGCGGCTCTCCCAGCGCTTCCGGTTCAGGCTCACGTTCGTGGCGATGGTGAGGAGCCAGGTCTTGAACCGGGCGCGCGGCTCATACTGGGGCGCCGCGCGCCAGACCCGGAGGAAGACCTCCTGAGCCAGGTCCTCACCGACCGCTCTCGTGCCGAAGAAGCGCATCATGAAGTTCACCAGGAGGCCGGAGTGGCGCTCCACGAGTTCCGCGAAGGAGGCCTGGTCGCCCTCCTTCACGCGAAGCATCAGTCGAACATCGGGATCTTCGAGGTATGCTTCGCCCATGACGCGTCCTCAAACCCCTGTCGGGATGCCGGGTTCCGGTCAATTCCCCACCGCGAGGGCCGCGCGGCCCCCGGACCGCCGGGATCAGGCGATCCCGTCGAGGATCGCCAGGATGAGGCGCAGACGGAAGGTCAGATCGGTGAACTTCTTGTGCTTCCCGCGCCAGTTGTCCTCGAGCGGGAAGTAGGGGTAGTCGAGGCGATGGCCGTGCTTCTCGACGAATTCGTCGCCGCGCACGATGCCCTCCTCGTCCTGCAGCGAGACGACCCAGTCCAGGAGCTCCATGGCCTTGGGAATCGACTCGAGCACGCCGGCCCGGGCGAAGAACTCGAGCTCCTGGAGCAGGCGGCCGAGCAGCTTCTCCCGTTCATATCCGGCACGATCCAGGTTGCGGATCGAGAACTCCCGGTCACGCTCGAAGATCTTGCCCCCGACGCCGAGGACCTCGAAGGGAGGATGGGGCTCCCGGAACATGTAGGCGACGATTCGATCGAGAACGGCGCGGGCCCGGGGGTCGCCCTTCAGGGTCGGATCGTGGGCGAAGAAGAGCAGGAGCCACTGGTCGGGCCGGGGCGCGTCGGGCGAGATGACGGCGCAGACCTCCTCGATCGGACCGTCCTCGCCGTCGCGTTCGCGAACGTGCTCGTCGACGTAGATCTTGCCGTGCTCGTCGCCGTCGTAGAAGGCCTCGAGTTCCGCGAGGTACTCGGCCGACTTGCGCTTCACCCCGACGTCATCGACCAGACCGGCCCGCAAAAGGAGGGCCAGCGCGACCCGCGAGAGATGTCGGCGGAGGTGGGCCTCCACGGCGGGGTCGCCGGCGCAGTAGCCCTTGAGCTCGCGCAGATCGATGCTCGGGTCCTCCCAGAGCAGACCCTGCAGGAGTTCCGAGGTCCGCCAGACGATGGGGTGGTCACGGCCCCAGCCGTACTCGATCAGCGCGCGGTACTGACTCACCGTGCCGGGACCGCGCTTGCGATTGAGGTTCAAGGTCTCGAAGCCGAGCAGCGAGTTGAACCAGGTCCCGTCGTCGTCCTGGGCGGTCGAGATCGTGTAGGCCGGCTTGTAGTTGTAGGCCTCCTCACGGAGCGCGACGACCTCGGGGTCGTCGAGCGGCAGATCGCCGATCTCGGTGAGCAGGCGAAGGCGGATGGCGGGACAGGCCTTCTCCATCAGCCAGGGGGTCGGATCGGCGGTCTGACGGTCGAGCCAC
>JBFIHP010000561.1:0-3104 GCA_041601735.1 Planctomycetota bacterium
GGCTCGCGCAGTAGGTCATGTAGCGCAGGAGCTCCAGGTTCGAGCGCATGCCCTCGGCCAGGCGGCTATCGGCCTGCTCCGGGGGAAGCTTCGCGTGGAGGTGCTTGGCGATCTCGATCTCCTGACGGATCGAGTCGAGGTACTGCTTCTTGTCGAACATCTCTTCGTGAACTCCCGGGTCCTGGGCGCCCGGCTTGCAGCCTCGGGGCGCGGGCTTAGGATCGTGACCGCAACGATCCTGTGTCCAATCGCCCGGAAAGCAAAGCCCCCATGCGCCTCCTTCTCGTCCCGGCCCTCCTGGTGGCCTCGTTCGTCTTCGCGGCCTGCGGCGAATCCGGTGACGAGGCGGGTCGCCTCGTCCTCGCGACGACCACGAGCACGCGCGACTCCGGCCTCCTCGATCGACTCCTGCCGATCTTCGAGGAGGAGACCGGTTGCCGGGTCGACGTGGTGGCCGTCGGCACCGGCGCCGCGCTCGAGCTCGGCCGCAACGGCGACGCCGACATCGTGCTCGTGCACGCGCGGGATGCCGAGGATGCCTTCATGGCCGAGGGCCACGCGACCCGGCACGAGGAGTTCATGGTGAACCACTTCGTGATCCTCGGCCCCGAGGAGGATCCGGCCGGCATCCGGGGGCAGGATGCGGCCGAGGCCTTCCGCCTCATGGCCGACGCCGGCGCGACCTTCGTCTCGCGCGGCGACGACTCCGGGACTCACGAGAAGGAGAAGTCGCTCCGCGCCCTGGCCGGCCTCGAGGAGTGCTGGCCGGAACTCCTCGAGAGCGCCCAGCCCATGGGCGCGACCCTGCTGATGGCCGACGAGATGGGCGCCTACACGCTCTGCGACAGCGGCACATGGCTGAGCCGGCGGAGCAAGCTCCGGCTCGTCGCGCTGGTGGCGAGCGGCGCGGGTCTGCGCAATCCCTACGCGGTGATGCCGGTCTCGGCCGAGAAGCATCCCTCTGCGAGGACCGACCTTGCCGAGAAGCTTGCCGAATTCCTGATCTCGAAGCGGGCGCAGGAGATGATCCGCGCTTACCGGATCGAGGGCGAGCGCCTGTTCACCCCGACCCGCCTCGAGGAGCGCGGCAACTGAGATGGAGCTCTTCGCCGAGGGAATCCGCGAGGCCGCCGGCCTGATCGTCTCGGGCGACGCCCTGGTCTGGGACGCGGCCTGGCGGAGCCTGTGGATCTCGGTTCTCGCGGTGCTCCTCGCCGGCCTCGTCGGCGTCGCCTGCGGGCTCGGCCTCGCGCTCGTGCGCTTCCCGGGTCGCGCGCTGCTCATCGCGCTCGCCCGTGCCGGCATGAACGCGCCCACGGTCCTCATCGGTCTGCTCGGCTACGGGCTCCTCTCCCGCCGCGGGCCGCTCGGCGGGCTGGAACTGCTCTACACGCCCTGGGCGATCGTGCTCGGCGAGTTCGTCCTCGCCCTGCCGATCATCGTCACCTGGACCCAGGGCTCGATCCGCAAGCTCGACCCGCGGGTCTTCGAGACCGCGATCACGCTCGGCCTCGGGGCCTGGCGGCGCGTGCTCGTCTACCTCTCGGAGGCGCGGCTCGCGATCTCGCTGGCCTTCCTCACCGCCTTCGCCCGCTGCTTCACCGAGCTGGGCATCGCCATGATGCTGGGCGGCAACATCAAGGAGCGCAGCCGGACCCTGGCCACGGCGACCGCGCTCGAGACCTCGCGCGGCGACTTCGCCCGGGGCATGGCGATGAGCCTGCTCCTGCTCGGCATCGGCATCGCCGTCACGCTCGCGCTGAGCCTCCTCAACGCCCGCCGGCGGGAGGAGGAACGATGATCCGGCTGCGCGACCTGGTGGTGGAAAAGGGCGGACGCCCGATCCTGAGCCTCGACGCGCTCGAGGTCCCGCCCGGCGCCCGCCTCCTCGTCTCGGGCCCGAACGGCAGCGGCAAGACGACCCTGCTCCGCGTCCTCGCCGGCCTCGAGCCGCCGACCCGCGGCCGGATCGATGGATTCCCCGAGCGCCGCCGCCGCGTCCTCGTCCATCAGGCGCCCTACCTCGTCCGGGGCGACGTCCGGAGCAACGTCATGCTCGGCCTCCGCGGCCGCGGCCTCGACGCGGGGGAGAGGAAGGCGCGCGTCGAGCGCCTCCTCGCCGACTTCGGTCTCGCCGCGGTCGCCGACCGCGCCGCACAGCTCCTCTCCGGCGGCGAGCGCCGTCGCGTCGCCCTGGCGCGCGCCCTCGTGCTCGAGCCCGATCTCCTCCTCCTCGACGAGCCCCTCGCTGACCTCGACGCCGCCGGCCGCGACGCCCTCGAAGCCGCACTCGCGGCCCGCCCCAAGCTGACCGTCGTCACCGCCTCCCCGCTCCCCGTGCCCTCCTTCCTCGCCGCCGACGAGATCCAGCTCGGCTGATCGCAATCAGCGCGCGGAGGTCGGTCGAGACGCCGCCGCCATCCGGAGACCCGCGATGGCCGACAGACGCCCAGGTCCCTCCATCGGCCGCCGTGCTGAAAAAGATTGCATTCGTGCCCCCCCCGATATGCTCGGAGGCGAAGGTCGGCACCCGGACCCCTCAGGCGAGGGTCGTGCCGATTTCAGGACCAGCACCCGAGATCCCTCGATGCAGGAGGTTGCCGTCTGAAGCCGGCGATGCGTTGGGCGTGATCCCGGGTGCGTGAAGAGAGGAATCCCATGAAGAACATGACCGCCTCGTTCGCAGTCCTATTCGTGCTCGTCGCCTCGATCAGCACGCCCCTGGTAGCTCAGGTCTTCCCAACCCTCGGTGATGACAACTTCGACGACCCGGCCGCGACCTGCTGCGACACCGTCGTTCCGAACTTCCCGGGCCTCGGGGTACTCCCGGCGATGACGGTCACGGGGGAATACGGTGTCCTCGATGCTTGCGCGAACATCTACCAGCTACCGGTCTCCGTGACCGTGACGCCGACGCTGCATCCCGGGATCTTCATCGTTCCGGGAGTCGGACCGAGTGGTGGGCAGCAGGCCTGCGACGAGATCGCCTTCTTCATCGAAGTGAAGGACCCGGCCACCCCCTCACAGCTCGGCTTCACGATCGGAACGGCGACGCCACTCACGACCGATCGCAGCTCGTTCGCGCTCGGCAAGTTCATGCGGAC
>JBFIHP010000562.1:0-3104 GCA_041601735.1 Planctomycetota bacterium
GCGCTGGAACGTCCTCAGCCAGATCCTCGAGCTCGCCCGCGCCTTCGAGGAGAAGCATCGCGGCGAGGGCGTGCTCGGCGCCTACCTCGAATCGCTCGCCCTCGACGAACGGCCGAAGAAGGACGACGACGACTTCGGCCTCACCATGCTGACCGTCCACGCGGCCAAGGGCCTCGAGTACGACAACGTCTTCATCGTCGGTCTCGAGGAGGGTCTCTTCCCGCACAAGAACTCGCTGGGCGACGACGAGAACCTCGACACGATCGACGAGGAGCGACGGCTCTTCTACGTCGCGGTGACCCGGGCGCGGAAGGAGCTGTACCTGAGCATGGCCCAGACCCGCCGGCGCTACGGACGCGACGAGGAGCGCGAGCCCTCGCGCTTCATCGCCGAGCTCGGCGACGAGGACCTCGAGGTGATCGACCCGAGCTCGCAGGGCCCCGCCGAGGACGAGGTCGCGGGCGACTACCTGGACCGCCTGAAGGGCCTCTTCGGCAGCGCCGACTGAGGTCGCCCATGAGGCGCCGATCTTGTCTCTGCCCGTGCACTCGGTCATCAGCGCCCCGGCTGCATCTTCCGAGCGGTCTCTTCCCGTCGGTGGTCGATGACCCGGAAGAGGAGCGCCGGCCTGACAGGCCGGCATCCGGGGCTCAGGGGCAACCGGATACCGTGCGGTGAAGCCGGGGAATGCCGCTCTGTCAGAGCGGCGCTCCTGCGGCGCTCGATGCCGGGCCTCCGCTCGGTTGCTATGCTGAGGGCATGGCCTCGAGGACTCTCTCGATCGAGGGATGGCTCTATCTCTTCACGCTAGCCCTCGTCGCAGTCGTGCTCGGCGTGATGGGCCATCTTTCCCGGTGTCGCGGTCCCCTGAGCGCGGCGCCTCGATTCGAGGACGACCGTCTCGTGGATCTCCTCGCCCATGGCGACATCGAGACGTCGCACGGCGCGGCGCGACAGCTCATCGAGTCGGGCCGTTCGAACGTCATCTTCCGTGCGGTACGGGACGACCGGGACAGCGCGCGCGCGACCGCGGCGAAGTTCCTGCGCCATGCCGCCGACCGGAGACTGGCTCGCCTCGTGCTCCTCCGTCTTCTCCGGGACGAGGACGACCACGTCCGGTTGTCCTCGGTATGGGCCCTCGGCGGGGTCGGCGAGCCGCGCGACATCCCCCTGCTCGAGGCCCTGGCCCGCGACGACGCCTTCTTCAACGTCCGGGCCGCGGTTCCGGAGACGATCACCGAGATCCGCGAGCGCTGATCCGATCCTGACGACCTTCTCCGCTGCGGGTTTCTCGCCATTCGACGGAATGAATCCCGGCGCTGCGGACGCGATCCTCTGCTATCCTCCGCGACGTGAACGGCCGCATCGATCGTCGCCTCGTCCTCCTGCTCGCCCTCCTCGGCCTGGTCGGGGTCGCGTACTTCGTCGTCCGCTTCGCGGGCGATCCGGACGAGGGTCCGGCCTTGACCGGCGGCCGGGACGAGGGCCTCGACGAGGACGGCCCGCGCATCCGCCGCCGCAGCTCGTCGAGCCGCAGCCCGAGCTTCCGCGCGATCGGCGAGGAGGACGACTGGGAACCCTTCGTCGAGACCGAGGAGGAGCGGCAGAAGATCCCCGTCTTCGTGCGCGCGCAGATCCTCGAGACCGGCAATCCCCTGAAGGGCGCCGACGTCTCTCTGCTCGCCAGGCAGCGCGAGAAGGGCTGGCGGCGCATGATCCACGGTCGGCTCGAGGAGCCCGGCCTGTACTTCTTCCGCATGCCGCAGGGCTACGAGGCCGTCGGCGCGCGCCTCGTGAACGGCCCGCCCAACGACCGGGAGGGCGCCTTCGTGGCGGGCTCCTTCTTCGTCGATCCCCGGCCCCTCGACGAGGGTTTCGAGCTCATCGTGACCCCGAGCCTCGCACCCGCGATCTCGGGTCGGGTCGTCGATGCGACGGGCGGCGGAGCCATCGCCGATGCGGAGGTCCTGGTGAAGGGCGGGGAATGGCGCAAGCCTTGGACGACGCGGACCTCCGAGCGCGGTGAGTTCCGCCTGCAGGCCCTTCGCTTCGCGGTCGACGAGATGCCCGCCGTACTCGATCTCGTCCTGCGCGCGCCGGGCTACGTCGAGCGCCACCTCGCCGTCGATCTTGCGGCGGGTGCGCCGATACGCGACGGGCTCGAGCTCGCCCTCGCGCCGGCGCTGCGCCTCGGCGGTCGCGTCGTCGACGAGAACGGCTCGCCGGTCCCCGACCTCGAGATCGCCCTTCTGGTCGAGCCCGGTCGCGGTGCCGCCCCGATCCGACCGATCGAAGCCCTGCTCGAGTCCCGGGCCGACGGCGGCGGGCGCTTCGTCTTCGAGGGCGTGCCCGGCGGGCGGGCGCTCGAGCTGCGGGTCGAGGCCGAGGGCTTCCTGCCCCGCCGTCTGCGACTCGACCCCCTCGAGCGCGAGCGCGGCGACGTCCTCCTGCGGATGCGCCGCGGGCGTCGTCTGGGCCTCGACCTCGTGCAGAGAAACGGCGCGCCGGTCGAGGACAAGGTCGTGCGCGTCTTCGCGCGCGACGATCGACGCGACTGGTGTGTCGTGCCGCTCGACGTGCTCAGCGAGGGACGGGAGATCGCCGTCGCCGACGATCGGCGGAGCGAGATCCTGGTCTTCGTTCAGGCTGCCGGCGGCCAGAGCCGGCGCCCGGCGGTCTGGTGGCGCGGTCGCGTCGTGGTCGATCCGGCCGCCAACCTCGATCGCGTCACGGTGCCGCTGGAGGCCTTCGGCGACGCTCGAGCGCTCGCGCCCGACGCGGGGCTCGGCGCCGACTGCGTCTGGGGCGTCCAGGTGAAGGTCGCCCACCCCGGCGAGGCCGCGACCCTGCAGAAGTTCCACCTCCGCGGGCGGAATACCTACGAGTACCGGGGTCTGGTCGAACTCGAGTTCCTGCTCGCGCCGGGCGCCGTCCTCGAGTTCGCCGCCGCCGGCGCCGCGCCGCAGCGCTACCTCGTCGTGGGCGAGCCCGGTTCCCGTCTTCGTCTCGAGGCCCGGCCGCGACCCGCCGATCGCGCCGCGGCGCGCTGAGCGGTCCTCGCGGCCGAGACCCTTCGGACATGGAGGCGGCCCGAGCCGGAGCCC
>JBFIHP010000563.1:0-3100 GCA_041601735.1 Planctomycetota bacterium
GAATCGCGACGGAGATCAACCGTCATCTCGACGAGGAGCCGGCGCGCTACGGCCCGCGCCGCGACTCGGTGATGCCGCCCTTCCGCCTCGCCCATGCCGCGCCGATCGCCCGCGACTTCCTCGGGCTGACCGCGGAGATGGCGCGTCTGCGCTTCGAGGGTAGACCGGGTCTGCCGCAGCTGCCCTACAGCGACTGTCCGCCCGAGCGCGAGGCCCTCGTGAAGCGGGTCATGCGGGACAGCGCGGAGCCCTCGCTGTCGCGCTGGAGCTGGCGCACGCGCATCCTCGAACGGGTCCTCGAGGTCTGGCGCCTCCTTCTTCCCTTCGCCGCCGTCCTGGCCGGACTGATCGTCCTCTTCCGCCTCTCCCGTCTCGGACGGTCACCCCTCGAGACCCTCGACGTGGCCGGCCTCGTCCTGATCGCGATCGCATTCCTGCGTGCCGGGCTCTGCGCCGGCGTGAACGTCGTCTACTCGCCGCTCGGGACGACCTACCTCGTGTCGGGTTTCGTTCTCCTGGCCGGGGGCCTCCTCCTCGTCCTGCTCGCGCCGCTGAACGCGCTTCGGCTCCCCGCCCTCGTCGGTTCGCCGGCGACGGGAGCCCTGTCGCTCCTCGCGCTGATCGCGGGACTGGTCCTCTTCGGCCGGCACGAGGCGGAGGTTCCGCGCCGCTTCCTGCAGCCTTCGGAAGCCCGCCTTCTCCGCGCGGGCCCCGAACCCGATGCGATCGAGATCGGCGGCCTGCGCGCCGGCTTGCGGCCGGGCGACTCCCTCGCCCTCCGGGTCGAGGGAGCCGCGCCCCACATCGTCCTCTGGCCCTGGCTGCGCCGCCGCGCGACGGCCGTCGATGTCTACGTCGCCGGTCGGATTCGCGGGGCGGAGGAGACGCCGGGGATGCGACTTCGCGCGAGACATCGCAGCGAGCCGGACGAGGCCTGGATTTCGACCGAGATGTTGATTCCGGTCGATGCCGCGGGCCGCTTCGAGCACAGGTTGGAGCTGGCGACCAGGCACTTCGATCACGCGCGGCTCGACGGCGCGCTGAGGCCCGGCCAGGTGATCGAGATCCGCCGATTCACGCTCATTCCGAGCTCCTCGCCGCGTTGAGTCTCGGGCCGCGCCCGGGCCCGCCCGCGGCGGATCGTCCGTGACCCGGTGACAATTTCCGGATTCGTTGACTTGGGCTCCCCGAATTCAGTCCTATCGGACTCGAGGACCCTCGAGGTCCCGGGCCCGGGCCGCGAAGGCCGGCCCGCGAACGGATGCCGTGACGAAAAGAGACATGACGCCGAAGTGCGCGACCCTCGCGGAATCGAATTGCGCCACGTCGGGGCTTTCCTTCGCCTGATCGCATCATGAGCGCTGGGCCGACGTGTGTCGGCCCAACCGCGGGGCGGCGACGACTTCGGTCGGAGCCGTCCCGCGACTTTGCCGGTCCGGTCGCCTCCTTCCCGCGATCGTCGTTACCCTGTCGTGACCCGATTCCCGTCCGCTCTCGGCACCATGGACGGGAAAGGAGATCACCATGACGATCCGCATCCTCATCAGCCTGGTCCTTCTCGCCGCGGCCCCGCTCCCCGCCCAGGAGAAGAGCATCGAGCAGACCCTCGAGGCCCTGGCGTCGAGCCAGGTCGTCACCCGTCGCCTCGCGCTGCGCGCCGAGGCCGACTGGAAGGCGCCCCGCCTGCGGACCCGGCTGGTCGAACTGGTCCGGCAGGACCCCGACCCGAACGTGCGCGAGTGGTCGATCGACAGGCTCGCGATCGCGCCCGGGGGTCTGGCCGAGCTCTTCCGCGAGCGGGCCGAGAAGGACGAGAACCCGGGGCCCCGGGCCGCTGCCGTCCTCGCCCTCGGACTCTGCCGGCGCGAGATCGACTTCGACTTCTTCGTCGCGACCCTCTCGTCGGGCGACCGTGTCGCCGCCTCGGCCGCCTACGCCCTCGCCGAGAGCGGGCGTCCGGAAGCCTTCGCGCCGCTGGCCGGGCTGCTCCCGACCTGCGGTCGCGACGGCTGGCTCGGCCCGGCGATACCGAAGGCCATGATGCGCCTCGACGCGGAGCGCGCCCTGCCGCTCCTGCTCGACGGCCTGGTCGAGCCCCGCTCCCCTCGGCACTGGATCGCCCACGAGTTGAAGGAGGCGGGGTCGAGAAAGGCCCTGCCCCGCGCCCTCGAGCTGCTCGTCCACGAGGACGACGGAACGAGGCGCCTCGCGGCCGCCATCGTCGCCGTCATCGGCGACGAGGAGTCCATCGATCCGATCCTCGCCGCGATGAGCGCGCACCCCAGCGAGAAGGCCTCCTATCTAGCGGCCCTCGGCAAGATCGGTTCGTCGCGCGCCCTCCCGGTTCTCATGCAGTCGGTCGGCTCCGACGAGAAGGACGTCGAGGCGCGCCGCGCCGCCGCCGGCGCGCTCGTCCGCATCCGACCGGAGGGCCGCGCGAAGGAACTCGAACCGAGACTGGCCCGCGAGGCCGACGCCCTGGTGCTGGTCCTGCTCTGCGAGGTCCTCGCCGAGCTCGGCGAGAAGGAGTCGATCACCGCACTCGTCCCCCTGCTCGACGACGAGCGTCGCTCGGACCAACCGCGGCGCATCAGCAGCGTCTGGAGCTACCCCTGGAACGTCCACCTGAACGAGGCCGCGGGCCACGCCATCATCACGCTCCGGGACGGAAGGAACCCCATGCCGAGGAGCGACCTCTCGATCTTCCCGATGGACAGCTCCGACCTGCCGCAGTCGATGCGGGCCCGGATGTGGTGGTCCGAACTCGAGAACAAGGCGCCCTACCGGCGGAGCGACTGAGCCCGATCCTAAAGCGCCTTCTGGAGCGCCGCAGGAGCGCCGCTCTGACAGAGCGGCATTTCCGCTGTCACAGAGCGGCATTCTCGGCCCCACGAACTTCGAATGCCGGCCTGTCGGGCCGGCGCTCCTCTCGGATGCCGGCTGAAGGTGCTGTCGGAAAACCGCCAACGACCGGAGTCGCGCGGACATGCGGTGCCTGGACCTTTCTGCCGGGGCGCTCTCGGGGTCGTCCGAGAACCAGAATCGTCATGCGCCCCGGCGGAAAGTGCCTGGCACCGTATGTCCGCGCGACCGCATACCA
>JBFIHP010000564.1:0-3100 GCA_041601735.1 Planctomycetota bacterium
AGGCGGGCCGCTCTCGTCGTCGGGCGCTTCCTCGCCGACCCTCAGCTCGGCACCTCGATGTTGATCGTGAGCGTGCGGCGGAAGCTCGCGCCCTCCGGCCCGGTCATCGGACGGACGGAGTGCCAGCTGTTGAAGGTCTTCACGAACACGACGGCCTGATTGGACTCGAAGGGGAAGGTGTCCAGGACCTCGACGTCGGCGAAGCCGAGCTGGCGATTCACGCGGTTGAAGTCCAGGCTCTCGTCCTTCGGCCGCAGGAGGTCGGTGCCGCCGCCCCAGGCCGCGTCCCACTCGCCCTCCTCCAGCATCGAGACCACGAGGGTGACGATCTTGTTGAAGCCGTCGGCGTGGGGAATCACGTGACCGCCGGCCGCGGGCAGCATCGAGAACTCCATCCGGGTCTTGAGCCTCAGGCTGCGGTAGTTCGAACGGCCGCCGAGGAAGGCGGCGAACTGGCGCCGGCGGCGCTCCCAGTCGCCGAGCGCGCTCTTGAAGCCGAGGTCAATGCCGCGCTGGGCCAGCGCCCGCATGACGAGGGCCACGAAGTCGGGGCTCTTGATCCAGGCATGGAACTCGCGCCAGACCGGCGACGCGGCGAGGAAGTCGCGATAGGCCTCGGGATTGAAGCGCTCCGAGAGCGTGAACTTGCTGCCCACCTTGTCGAGCGGCACGCAGCGATCCTTCTCCGGATAGGCCGCGAGAAGATCGGCGTGGACGTCCGGCGCGAACAGCGGGCGAGCCAGGCCGATGGGAAAGGGACGGTAGCGCATCCGCAGACCGTCCAGGTCGAAGAAGGTCATGGCCTCTCCACTCCGCCGGCGGCGGCCAGCAAGGGAATCCCGGTGCGCTCGTGGACGATGGGCTCGCTCGTACAGAGTCCGGGATGTTGCCGGACCATGGCCCGCAGGGCGGCGATGTCGGTGTCGGCGTGCTTGCTCATGTTCGTGCCGCGCTCACCGATCTCGGGGTTGTCGGCGTAGGCATGGGTCAATTCGAAGCTGAAGCCGGCGAGGCAGACGCGCGACCAGCGGCCGAGATCGAGGCCGAGCGCGATGGCGGCGACCCCGGTCGAGGGCTGCTTCCGCGCCACCGCGGCGCGGACCACCTCGTCGTCGCCCGCCGTGCGGATCACGAGCGCCCGCCAGTCCTCGTTGCCGAGGACCTCGAAGGCGTCGAAGCGATAGCCGACCTCGGCGAGTCTCGCCCGCAGCACGTCGGGTCGCATCGCCCGTTCCTCCCGCCTCTTCCGCCACCTGCGCCAGAAGGAGCCCGAGGGCTTCGGTCGCGCGTAGTACCAGAGCGTCCCGGTCTCGAGCCCGGCGAGCGCCGCGATGCTCTGCCGGCCCGACTCGATGCCCGAGGTCAGGATGGCCGACATGACCGTGAAGATCGGACGCGGCAGGCCCTGCATCGCGGCGGATCTGCCCGACGCGTTCGCGCAGGCCAGGGCGTCGATCTCGGCGTGCGGGGGCAGGACCGGGTCGGGCTTCGAACCAAGGACGAGCAGCGTCTTCATCGGCCGCTCTTGGGCGCCCCCGTCTTGCGTGCCAGGACTGCCGCGGCGCGCAGGTGGATCTCCTGCGGGAAGTCCTTGATCGCGAACTCGGGCTCGAGTCCGAGGCGCGGCAGTTCGGCGATCGCACCGCGGAAGTAGTTGCGGGCGTAGACGTAACGCTTCGGCCAGCCCTCGTCGTTGACCTCGCGGAAGGGCTCGAACATGAAGGTGGCCTTCGCGGCGACCCGCGCCATGTGACCCAGGGCCTCCTGGCGGATGCGTTCCATCTGCTCCAGGGCGAGGATCGAATAGACCAGGTCGAAGCTGCCGTCCTCGAAGGGCAACTCGGCGGCGTCGCCCTGGCGAAAGTCGATCCGTTTGAAGGCCTGATCGTCCCTGATGCCGAGCGGTGCGTAGCGCGCGAGGGTCTCCGGCAGCCGATCCTCCTTCTGCAGGGCTCGCGGCGCGGCGGTTCCCTCCTCGGTCAACTCGACCCCGCAGAACTCGATTTCGGGGAAGTAGGAGGCCAGCAGGATCAGGTTGATGCCGTTGCCGCAGCCGACCTCGAGGACGCGCTTCGGCTTGACCCGCTCGATCACGCGGATGAGGAGGAGCTGCCGGAAGCGGGTACCGCCGACGTCGCTGCCGATCATCCGGCGGTCGCCCCAGATCCAGGGGGTCATGCGCACCCGCGGACCGTCGAGGTCGTATTCGCGGAAGTTCTCGGGTCCCCAGGAGCTGCCGTATTCCTGGACCACGGTCTCCTTGGTCCGGAGAGCGCCGGGCAGAAAACCGAGGAAGCGGCGCTTGCGGCCCTTCTTCACGATCTTGCGCTCGCGCCGCGCGATCTCACGATCCCAGTCGGCGTCCTCGCCCTCGACGTGCCGTTCCACGAAGGGCTCGAAGAGCCGGCCGATCTCATCGACCTCGATGCCGAGCCCGCTCTCCCTGAGTTCCGTGAATCTCATCTGGTCACTCCCTCGTTGCAGGACGCCCCAGCCGGGCGCGGGAACGATAGAAAGGCCGACCGAGGGCGACAAGCGGCCCCTCAGAGCGAGAAGTCGGCACCCAGATAGACGCGACGCACGGTCTCGTCGGCGAGGATCTCGTCCGGCCCTCCCCGGCAGACGACCCGCCCCTCGACCAGGATGCAGGCCTCGTCGCAGATCTGCAGGGTCTCCCGGACGTTGTGATCGGTGATCAGCACGCCGATGCCGCGGTCCTTCAGGTGGGCGACGATCGAACGGATGTCGCCGACCGAGATCGGATCGACGCCGGCGAAGGGCTCGTCGAGAAGCATGAAGGCCGGCGCCGCCGCCAGCGCCCGCGCGATCTCGACGCGCCGCCGCTCGCCGCCCGAGAGCGTCCGCCCCTTCTGACCGGCGAGATGCGCGATCTGCAGCTCCGCCATCAGGCGTTCGAGTTCGCGCTTGCGACCGCCGCGCTCGAGATCGGGCCGCAGGTCCAGCGCGGCCATCAGATTGGCCCGCACGTCGAGGTTCCGGAAGATCGAGGCCTCCTGCGGCAGATAGCCGAGACCCAGGGCCGCGCGCGCGTTCATCGAACGACCGCCGAGCTCCTTGCCCTCGAGGATGAGCCGCCCGC
>JBFIHP010000565.1:0-3088 GCA_041601735.1 Planctomycetota bacterium
CGCAACCAGGAACGAAGACGAGCCCGATCCCGACTGGCCCGGGGAGGCTCTTCGACTCGCACGGGAAGTCGAGGCCTTGCCGGCACTCCTCTCGGGCGACTCCGGCTTCGCCATCCGCTGGCGCCTGAACGCGACGGGCGAGGACGAGGGCGAAGCGGCCCACCCTCTCGAGGCGGTCCTCGGGTCGGCGGGTATCTGGCAACAGGCGGTGCGCCGGGACGGCGAGAGTCGCCACTGTCAGTGGCTGATCGCCGACCGCCGCGGGGTCTATTCGGACCTCTGGAACTGCGGTCGGGAGCGCGACGCCGGACGCAATGACGAGCGCGCCTTCCCGTGGCCCGCCCAGGGCGTCTTCTCCGGCATCGTCCAGGCTCATCGGCACGACCGCCTGGTCACGAGCGAGACGGAGAAGGACCAGTTGACGCTCGACTTCCCGCCGGAGTCCGAAGGCACCTACGGCACGCGTTACGTCATCGCCAGGGCGCCCGCGCGCCTTCTCCGGGTCGAGATCTATTCGGCCTGGGGCCTCTTCCATCGCCTCGAGTACTCCGACCACGTCGCGGTCGCGGGCCGCGAGCTGCCCCGGCGCATCGTTCGCTTCGACGCCGAGGGTCGCGAGACCGAGGTCCACGAGATCGCCATCGAGGAGATCGGCGGCGAGGCGCTGCGTCGCGAACTCGCTCGCCGACGAGCGGAACTGGACGGCGCGCTGTTCATCGAATCGCGCCATCTCGTGAGTCACGAGGCTCGCCTTCGCCTCCTCGCGGGCGAGGCGACGGTCGAAGATCGCCTGCTGCTCCTCGACGAGCTCGTCGGTCGCGGGCGCCGGCTCGAGGCCGCGCCCCTGCTCGCCGAGCTCATGCCGACGGTCGCGGGTCGCCCGATCGAACGCGCCTTCCGGCTGTCCTGGGCGGCCCTGCGCGGCGAGAACGAGGAACTCGCCGAGGGTCTGCGCGAATTCGCCGCCGTCCTGGCTGCCGGGACCGATCCGGCCGAACTCGAGCGCGCTCGCTTCGTCATGCAGCTCTGCCGTTCGCTGGCCGCGGTCGAGGAGATCGAGATCCTCGACGTCCTCGAGGTCGTCCACCGCCGTTCCACGCGGAGGAGCGCGCTGGCTCGCTGGCGCGGGGCGGTCCTGGGCGCGCTGGGTCGGTCCCGGATGCCGGATGAACACGAGCGGCGTCTGCGTGCCTTCATCGCCGAATCCCCCCATCTGCTCGATCTCCGCACCAAGCTCGTCGATCTTCTGGTCGCGCGCCGCGAGCCGGAACGCGCGATCGCCCTGCTCGACGAGCTCCTGGGCGATGACGCCCTCGTCGGCGACGCGGCGCCCATGCTCCGGCGCCGTATCCTGGACCTCCTCTGGGATTCGAATCGTCACGATCTCTTCCTCGATCGGGCCCTGCTCTGGCAGGACGACGCCCGGACCTTCGATCAGCTCCGGCTGGGTCGGATCCTCCTGGCGCTGCTTCACGAGGGTCGCCTCGATCGCTACGACGCGACGGTCACCGAGTGGCTCGGCTACGGCCTGCTCGCCGAGCGCGACGACGCCCGGAAGACCCGCCTCTGGGTCGCCTTCAATGCGCTCTCGGGCCGCATGTCGGGCCACCCCATGAACCGCCACGTCCAGCGGCACCTGCCCGCGCTGGTCGCGACGACGCGCGTGCTCGGGCTCGATCAGCGCGAGTTCGATCTCGCCCGCGGCCTGGCCGAGTCGTCGCTTCGCGACCGCCCGGAGGTCCGCGCGCTCGCCGTCGATCTCGGCAGGTTGGCTCTGCGCGAGGCCGACGCCCTGCCCCTCGACGACCTCGCCGCGCTCGTCCCCTTCGTCGCGACGGACGCCCGCCGCGGTCTGATCGAGAAGATCCTGGACCGTTTCATCGCATCGGCGTCGATCGAGTTCGAGGGCGTCGTCGATTCGCTGCTCGCCAACCACGGGGAGGACGAGCTGCGCCTGCGCCTGCTCGAGCACCTCCGCGGGCTGGCCGGCACGACCGCCAGGAGAAACGAGATCGACACGCGGATCTACTGGGTCCTCCGCAACCGGCCCCTGACCGACGAGAGCGAGGCCCGCCTCCTCGAGCTCTGCAGCCGCTTCTCCACGGAGGGCGAGGGCAGCGCCGAGCGAGCGGAACGGAACCTCACGACCCGCCTCCGCGCCCTCGAGGACCTCCTGCCCTTCCTGGTCGCGAGACGTGAATCGTCCCTCGTCGGCGCTCGCGAGGACCTGAACGATCTCGGGCCGCGCGCCGCGCAGGCCGCCCGGGACGAGGCCCGATCGGAGGCGAGACGCGGTCGCGCCGCCGCCCTGGCCGTTCTCCGCGCCAGGGTCGATACCGACCTCGCGCCCTGGATCGACCTCCACCGCATCGACCAGCTCCGCCGCGCCGGCGGCGAGGTCGCGGAGCTCCTGCCCCCGGCCGTCCGCGGCGCCGACGAAGCTCTCCGCAGGAAGACGATGACGAAGACCGGTCTGGTTCTGGCCGAGCGCTGGTTCTGCCTCGTCGCGACCCTGGCCCTCGCCGCCGACGAGGCCGAGACGGTCACGACCCTTCTCGCCGGCATGGACGCGAGTTCCGGCCTCGAGGTCGAACGCATCAGGCTCGAATGGCTCTGCGCCCGCGGCGCAGACGAGACCTTCGACCTGGCGCTGCGCGGGCACTGGGAATCGGACGAGGTCGAGCGCCGCCTGCTCTGGGGCCCGGCCCATGCCCGGAACCTGGCGGCGACGGGCGAGCTCGCCGAGGCGGTCGCCGTTCTCCGCGCGATGCATCGCATCCGGCCGCTGGAGGCGGCCGAGTACCAGGAGCTGATGACCTGGCTGCAGCTCCTCGACGATCGCGCCGGCATGGAGGCCGCGCGGCGGAGCCGGCATCTCGCCATGAGCGACTGGGAGCTCAACAACTGGCTGAGCTCACGCCTGGGGCTCTATCGCGCGCGCGGTGACGAGCCGCCGCAGACGATGGGACCGGAGATCCCCGAGGCCCTCGAGGACCTCTTCTCGCGCGCGGCCAACCCGGGGCAGCATCTCTGGGTGCTCCGGAACTACTGGCAGACGACCCGCGACCATCGCCTCCTGGCTGCCCTC
>JBFIHP010000566.1:0-3086 GCA_041601735.1 Planctomycetota bacterium
CTCCCCTCCCGCGGCCCCTTCCTGATCGAGACCGGTGGACTCGATCAGGACGCCGCCGGCAACGTCTGGATGTTCACCGGGGCCGGTCTGTTCCGGGGCGACAGCTCGGGTCGGAATCATCGCTACGGTTCGAGCGGGGGCGACGACGTCGAGGTCCGGCTCCCCGGCGATCTTGCCCTGGCGCACGCCCATGCCGGCCCCGGCCGCGTCATCCTCTCCCAGTCCGGTAGACTCGGGCTGCTGGATCACGAATCAGGCACCCATCGGCCCCTGAACGTCGTCGAGCACACCGGCCGCCGCATGGGCTTCATCCGGGATCTCGCCTTCGATTCGGCGGGCCGACTCTGGGCCTTGAGTCTCTCCTCCCTGTTCCATGTCGACGTCGAGCGCGGAGTCGCGCGGAAGGTCTCGCTTCAGCTCGCCAGTTCGAACCTGGTCGCGAGCCGGCTCTCTCGCGGTCCGGGCGATTCGATTCATCTGACCAACGGGGCCGGTTTCTTCCGGCTCGATCCCGCGGATCTGCTCCGCCCGCGTCGATCGCCGGTACCCGTCCTCTCCGAGCTCGAGATCCTCGGCGACAGCTTCCGGCCGGAGTCGCTGGAGTCGCCACTCGTTCTTCCGGAGGATCACAATCGCTTCAGCTTCGGAATCACGGGGAACGAGCTCCTCTACCGGAACGACCTGCGTTTCTCCCTGCGCCTGACCGGGGCCGACGAGAACTGGCAGGAACTCGGGAACGACGGGCGCATTCACTACGCCGGTCTGTCGTCGGGCCGCTATCGGCTAGAGGCCCGGGCCGAGAGCGGCGGCGGCGAATGGTCGGCGCCGGTGCTGCTCCTCGAGTTCGAACTACGTCCTCCGATCTGGAAGTCATTGCCCTTCCAGGTCGGTGCGGCCACGCTCGTCGTCCTTCTCCTGGTGCTCGGCTTCCGGCGACAGGTCGCGCTCGAGCGCCGGCGCGCCGAGAACCTCGAGAAGGTGGTGGCGGAACGCACCGAGTCGCTCCGAACCAAGTCCGGCGAACTGGAGCGCCTCTATACCGTCGTCCGCAACATCAACGCCGCGACCACGCTCCAGGACCTGCTCCGGCGCACTCTCGACGAGTCGATCGCCGCCCTCGAAGCCGACGCCGGCCGCTTCTACCTGAAGACCGGGGATCGCTGGCGCCTCGGGGTCGCCGTGGGCTGGGAGCCGATCCCCGGAGCGGAGCCCTCGAAGGCCCTTCTCGATCGTCTCGCGGTCGCCGGTGCTGACCGGCCGATCGACGAGATCGTCGAGGACCCCGGCGACGTCCACGACCCCGCCGATGGGGCGGGCCGCTGCTGCAGCCTCGTGATGTTGCTCCATCACGACGTCGGGATCGACGCCTGCATGATGCTCGACTTCCGGCAGGGCATGTCGCCGGCGGACGAGAACCACCTGAAGCTCTTCCAGCGGCTCTATCAGCCGGTGACGCTGGCCTACAGGAAGCTCCGACTCCTCGAGAAGGCCGAGGCCCTGAACGATCGCAAGAACGAGCTGCTCGGTGCCGCGGCCCACGATCTGCGCAATCCGATCACCGTGATCGGGATGACCGCCGAGATGCTCCAGACCGAGTCAGGGCATCGCGACGGACCGCAGGGCGACGGTCAGAAGCGCGAGATCGAGATGATCGCCAGGGCCACGCGCCGCATGGCGACGATGGTCGACAAGTTGCTCGACATCTCGGCGATCGAGTCCGGTCGCGTCGAGATCGAGCTCGTCGATTCCGATCTCCACCATATCGCCGCCGAACGCGTCGAGTTCTTCGAGAAGCTCGCGCAGGCTCGTCGCATCGGGCTCCGCCTGGAGCTGAGCGACGAGGACTCGCCGGTACGGATCGACGTCGAGCGGGTCGGGTCGGCCCTGGACAACCTGCTCTCGAACGCATTGAAGTACACGCCCACGGGCGGCAACATCGTCGTCTCCTGCCGACGTCGCGGCGACGAGGTCGAGGTCGAGGTCCGCGACAACGGTCAGGGCCTGCCGCCCCAGGAGGCGGCCGAGCTCTTCCGGAACTTCCGGAGGATGAGCGCCCGGCCCGAGCACGGCGAGGTTGCGTCGGGGTTGGGACTCGCGATCGTGAAGCGGATCATCGAACTGCATGACGGACGCGTGTTTGCCGAGAGCGAGCTGGGAAAGGGCTCGCGCTTCGGCTTCGCGCTGCCGATCAGGCAGACGCCGACCCCGGTCTGACGCCTCACTTCAGCCGCCGGCGGACAGGTTCTCGATGATGGCGGGGAGTTCCTCACGGAGGAAGCCGGCGAGGCTCTGGCGATCGAAGCCCAGCGCCAGCAGGCTCGCACTCGAGAGCACGTCGAAGGGCTTGCGGAACCTCCCCTGACCGATCGCGATGCAGAGATCGCCCGCGGCCTCGGCGACCTTGGTCGACGGGAATCCCGCGGCGGAGGGCTCGTCGGCGGTGCGGCCGGTGAGGTGCTGGCCGATGGCTTCACGGAGCACGGGCGGGAGATCCCAGCTCGCCGCAACCTGCATCCCGACGCCGCGGTGAAGCGACTCGATGATGATCTCGGCGGCGCTGTCCTCGACCGGAGAGCCCGAGGCCATGCCGACCTCGTGCAGGGCCGAGATCACCGGCAGGCGACCGATGTCGTGCAGCAGGCCCGCGAGGTAGCAGAGCTCGGTGTCGAGCTTGAAGTACCGGGCGAGGGCGCGGCTCATGGCCGCGCAGGTCGTCGAATAGCGCCACTCCATCTTCGCGTAGGCGCGGGCCTTGACCCCGCCGCTCACGCGGTTCATGGCGATCTCGAGCAGGACCGACTTCAGCCGGGACATGCCGAGATGACCCACCGCGCGCGAGAGGGAATCGATGGGGAAGCGGGCCCCGTAGACCGGCGAGTTGGCGTAACGCAGGACCTGGGCGCTCATCGCGGCGTCGCGCTCGATCACCCGGGCGATCTGCTCGACCTCGATGTCCGGGTCCTTCATCAGCCGCGTCGCCTCCATGGCCGCTTCGGGCATGGCCGGGATGGCGAGCTTCTGGCCGTCCGCGGCCTTGCTGATCTTCTCGAGGGTCTGAACCTCTTCGGGGGAGAGCCTGCTCTGTC
>JBFIHP010000567.1:0-3084 GCA_041601735.1 Planctomycetota bacterium
CTGGCACGGCGAGGACCTGCGCCGCTACCACGCCGCCCGCGGCGCCCGCGTGATCCTCGCGGACCACGAGGACGAGGAACTCCGCCGCGAACTCGAGATCCGGCTCGACCACGAGCGCGCCCCCTTCATCCGCGCCCAGCTCACCTCATAGGCGTCAGACGCAAAGCCGCCGGCAAGCGGCGGTCTTGGGTCTGACGCCTGGGGGTTCAGGCCTGGGCGGCGGACTCGTGTTCGATGCGCTCGATCTCCTCGATCAGGGCATCGACCATCTCGTCCTCCTTGAGCTTGCGAACCATCACGCCCTTCTTGAAGAGCATGCCGTAGCCGCGGCCGGCGGCGATGCCGATGTCGGCCTCGCGGGCCTCGCCAGGACCGTTCACGACGCAGCCGAGCACGGAGACGACCAGGGGCAGCTTCGAGCGGTTCAGGCGCTGCTTCACCTCGGCCACGATCCGCTCGAGGTCGATCTCGATGCGGCCGCAGCTGGGGCAGGCCACGATCTCGGGACTCGTGACCCGACGGCCGGTGGCCTTCAGGATGTCGAAGGCGACGGGGATCTCGAGGCAGGGATCGCCGAGCAGCGAGACGCGGATGGTGTCGCCGATGCCGTCGACGAGCAGACCGCCGAGGCCGGCGGCCGACTTGATCGCGCCGTAGGCGGGATCGCCCGCCTCGGTGACGCCGAGGTGCAGCGGCACCTCCGGCACCCGCTCCGCGAAGAGGCGATAGGCCTTCACGGTCATCGCGACGCTCGAACTCTTGAGGCTGACGATGAAGTCCTCGTAGCCCTCGCGGTGGCAGACCTCGATGTGACGCATGGCCGACTCGACCAGGGCGCCCGAGGTCGGAAAGCCGTAGCGTTCGATCAGGTCCATCTCGAGCGAACCGGCGTTCACGCCGATGCGCGAGGGCATGCCGGAGTCGCGGAGCGCCCGGATCACCTCGATGAACTTCTTCTCGCCGCCGATGTTGCCGGGGTTGATCCGGACCTTGTCCACGCCCTGCTTGATCGCGGTGAGGGCGTGCTTGTAATTGAAGTGGATGTCGGCGATGAGCGGCATGTTGATCCGCTCCTTGATGGCTCCGAGGGCCTGGGCCGCGGCGTCGTCCACCACGGCCACGCGGGCCATCTCGCAGCCGACCTCCTCGAGACGGTTGATCTCGGCGGCGGTGGCCTCGACGTCACGGGTGTCGGTGATGGTCATCGACTGGACGACGATCGGGTGATCGCCGCCCACGCCCACCGAACCGATCTGGACGACACGGGTCTTCCTGCGCGGGGAGAGTTCAGATTGCACGCTGCGGTCCTTTCGTCTCCGGAACGGGAGATCCTAATGCCCCCGGGCCCCGGTCAAAAGCCCGGCGGTCGCGGATGGCAGATGCGGGTCAGACCCGGAACCGCCGCTCGGCGGCGGTCTTGCGTCTGACGCCGATCAGGCCTGCGCCCGCAGGAACTCGACCAGGAGCCGGACTCCGTAGCCGGTCGCTCCCTTGCCCTTGTTGTAGAGCCGTCCGCCATCGTCCCAGGAGACGCCGGCGATGTCGAGATGGGCCCAGCGGCCCTTCTCGACGAAGTTCTCCAGGAAGGCCCCGGCGGTGATGGCCCCGCCGTAGCGCCCGCCCAGGTTCTTGAGGTCGGTGGTCGTGCCCTTCATCTCCTCGGAGTACTCGTCCCAGAGGGGCAGGCGCCAGGTGCGCTCGAAGCTGCGCTCGCCGGCATGGACGAGGTCGCGGGCCAGGGCGTCGTCGCGGGTCATGAGGCCCGAGGCGTGCTGGCCGAGCGCGATCATGCAGGCTCCGGTGAGGGTCGCCAGGTCGATCACCACGTCGGGCGAGTAGCGCTTCGAGTAGACCAGGGCGTCGGCCAGGATGAGGCGCCCCTCGGCATCGGTGTTCAGGATCTCGATGGTCTTCTTGTTCGAGGCCTGCACGACGTCGCCGGGCTTGTTGGCGTCGGCGCCGGGCATGTTCTCGCTCGACGGTACGATGCCGATGACGTTGATCGGCAGGTCGAGCTCGGCCACGGCCTTCATGGCGCCGATCACGACGCAGCCGCCGCACTTGTCGTAGCGCATCTTGTCCATGTCGGCGGAGGGCTTGATCGAGATGCCGCCGGAATCGAAGGTCAGGCCCTTGCCCACCAGGCAGACCGTACGCGCGTTCTTCTTCTTCGTCCTGTGCTCCATGACGATGAGCTGCGGCTCGTGCGGACTGCCCAGCGCGACCGAGAGCAGCGAGCCCATCCCGAGCTTCTTCATCTCGTTGCGACCGAGCGCCTTCACCTGCAGATCACTCGCCCGCCCCATCGCGCGGGCTGCCGCCGCGAGTTTCTTGGGCTGGCCGTGATTGCCGGGGAGATTGCCGAGGTCGCGGGCCTGCGCGACGGCTCCGGCCACGATCTCGCCGACCTTCGCCCCCTTCCGCGCGTGGCGGAGAAGGGACCCTGAGGTCGAGACGATCGCGATGCTCTTCAGCACGACCGGTTCGGCCTTCTTGAAGCGATCGAAGCGATAGGCCGTCATCTCGACGCCCTCGACGAAGGCCTGGACGAGTCCCTCGGTCTCGTCGGCGGCGATGCCGACGTCGTCGATGGCGGCCGCCGCGGTCTTCAGGATCCCGCCGAGACGGCTCTGCAGGGCCGCTCCGGCCCGGCGCATGACCTGGTGATCGAGCTTCTTCTGCTCGCCGAGGCCGCAGAGCACCAGCCAGTCGAAGCCGCCGTCTCCGTCACCCAGCCGCTGCACGACGACGCTCTCGACGGCGCCCTTGAACTCGGCGCTCGCTACGATGCGGCCCACGAGACCGCCGAGGACCTTGTCGGCGGTCTTCGCGACGCCCTTCAGACCCTTGGCGTCGGAGTGACGGAAGAGGACGAGGGCCTCGGCCTTGGCGGCGAGGGGGTCGCCTTTCTTGATCTTGACGATGCTCATGATGGTTCCTCAGATCTCGATGAATTCCTCGATCCGAACCCGCTTGCCGGCGAAGACGGGGCGCCCGGCGGCGCCGCGGGGCTCGTGCTCGAAGAAGAGATGGCGCTCGCCCTCGCGACAGAGGTCGAGCAGCTCGGCCTTCTCCTCGATGAGA
>JBFIHP010000568.1:0-3071 GCA_041601735.1 Planctomycetota bacterium
GAGGTTCCCCATGACTCCCGGCTCGCAGACGAAGAGCTCGGCGCCGGGGAGGGGAGTCCCGTCCTCTGCGGATACCAGCTCGATCTCGACGAGATCCGTCTCGTGAGCGGTCGCGGCCGCGGACGGGAGTCCCTCCGCGAGCGCGACCGTGGCGCCGTGATAACCGGTCCCGGTGGTCTCGCCGCCCTCGCGCCGCGGCAAGGGCCCCGGCGCGCTCTCGCCGGCGACGAGATCCGACTCCCCCGGCGCCAGCTCGCCGTCGCTCTCGCCGAGGAAGCGCAGGAGCCCCCAGATCGCCAGTCCGAGGACGGCGACGATCAGGAGGAGGCTGCTTCCGGGACGGATCATGCTTTCGGTATCTCTCTCGTGCTGCGCTCGTCCGGCATTGTCCCAGGCTCGGACACGGGCGCAAACGACCGGCCGGGACGAAATTGTCGGGAAATCGGTCAGAGTCGCCGCGAAGCGTGGTGGGCTTCGCGCGGCCCGGCTGGACGCGAGGCCGCCCGCGATGCGAAACTGACGGTTGCGGTCCCGTGCTGCCCGTCGAGAGGATGAAGAGCCAAGACATGAAGTACCTGCCCCTCGTTCTGGCCATGTTCGTGTTCGTCGCCGCCGCGGCGTCCTGGTTCCTGTTCCGGGAGGACGGCGAAGACGTCGAACTCGAGCGCAGCCATCGCTCCGCGATCGAGAGCGACGAGGTCGGGGCCGCGACCGAGCTGCCGCGTCGCGAGCCGGGCCGCATCGACCCGGATCTCGTCGGCGCCTCGGTCGTCGATGCCGATCGCCCCGAAGCGCCGGTAGCCAAGGTCTACCGCGAGCAGCCGGAGGACGGCCTGCTGATCAGCGTCGTCGATGCCGAGAGCAAGGAGCCGGTGTCCGGAATCGACGTCTTCCTCGTCTCCGAATCGATGGTTCCCGAGGCGGCGATGATCGTTCGCCGCTCGCCCTTCGAGATGATGGCGGCCTACGGTCACCGTTACCGCGCCGGCCAGGACGGCAAGCTCCGGGTCGCGCGGCTCGACGAACGCTGCGCCGTCCTCGTGCTCGGCGAGGGCCGCTGGGGTCAACGCGATTTCCGGCCGGGTGCCGACGAGGTGACGGTCGAGGTCCGCGACCTGCCGAACGTCGAGGTCCTCGTCATCGACGAGGACGGTCGCCCCGTCATCGGCGCCGCCGTCTGCTGGCGGGTCGCCCATGCCTTCGGCGGCGGCAACAGGTTCGTGCACGACCGCTACGTCGAGATCACGTCGGCGCCCGAGGGCCGCGTGCGACTCCACTTTCCCGACGAGGGTCGTCGGCGCGAGAACGAGGAGCACTTCGTCGCTCTCCAGGGCGCCTTCGCGGAGCCCGTGCAGATGCCGATCGATCTCGACGACCTGCCGGCGGAGACGGTCACCCTGGTCGCGCCGAAGACCGGCAGCCTCGAGATCGAGGTCCTTCCCGCCGAGGGCCGCGAACTTCCCGAGAAGCCCTTCGCGATCAGCGTCGCTCCCGTCGATCCGGGGGCCGCATCCGGCCCGGAACGCCTCGGCGACGGTCGCGCTCATCAGGGCGTCGTCATCGACGGTCGGCTGCGACTCGACTCGATCGGGCTCGGGCTCGAACTCGAACTGCGCCTCCAGGCCCTGGGCTCGTCCGAGTTCCAACCCCTCCTCCAGACCATCAAGGGGCCGGTCGTCGCCGGAGAGGTCGTCGAGGCCCGCTTCGAGCTCCCGGCCGCACCGACCCGCTGTGTGGCCACGGGCCGCTTCATCGACGAGCAGGGCCGACCGTTCGTCGATACACGCTTCCGCGGCTCGAGCGCACGGCGGACCCCGAGCGGTTCGAGCAGCAGCAGCCAGACCGCCAGGACCGACGAGGAGGGCCGCTTCCGGATGGCCTTCGACCTGGTCGAGGCCGACGAGGGCGTGACCTGGCTGGTCGAGTTCTCGGTCGACGAGACCGGCGAGCCGCAGCGTCGCATCGAGATCGACTTCGGCGGCCGCGGCATCGGCGAACAGGATCTCGGCGACGTCGTCCTGAGGCCCGATCCCCTCCTGGCGCGCGGCCGCGTGACCGGGCCGGACGGCGAACCTCATCCCGGCGCCTGGATCTCCGCGATCCCGGTCGTCGAGGACCCGAACACCTGGAACTCGCATCGCTACCAGTCGAGTTCCGCGCGCAGCGACAAGGATGGGGGCTTCGAGCTGCGGGGTGAGATCGACTCCAACGAGGTCCAGCTCAGCGCCTCCGCCGAGGGCTTCGTCGCCGACCCGATCGACGTGGCCCGCGGCGCCACCGGCATCGAGTTGAAGCTTCGCGCGCTCGCGAAGTTCCAGGTCCGGGTGGTGGCGCAGGCCGGCGGCGGTCTCGACGGTCTCCAGGCCTCGCTCGTGCGAGAAGAGCAGGAATACCACGGCGGCGGCAACCAGCTCCTGGAGGATGGCCGCTACGAGATCCACGTCGAGCCCGGTCGCTACGACTTCCGCATCGCCAGCCCCGGAAACGCCGGCCAGATCCTCCTCGAGCGCAAGGGCCTGGTCCTCGAGGCCGGACGGACCCTCGATCTGGGTGAGGTGGCGATCCGGCACAGCGGCAAGACGATCCAGCTCATGATCGATCCGGGCCAGGGCGCCGAGGACTTCCTCTGGGGCACGTTCCGGGTCTTCGCACCGGGCGGGAGCGAGGTCCTGCTCGAAGAGCACGAGGCGATTCACGGCCAGCCGATCAAACTCTTCGTCAAGTCGCTTCCGGTCGAGGTGGAGATCGCCGTTCCCGGTTATCGGGTGCGGCGCTATCCGGTCGCCCGGGAGAAGTCGAAGGTCCGGCTGGAGCCGGGCCTCCAGGTCAAGCTCCAGGTCATGGGGGTCTCCGACTTCGGCGACGATGTGATCGCCCGGGTCGATCTCATGGAGGCGGAGAGCCGGCAATGGCGCAGCGACAACGCATCCGCGGACTTCAAGCCGAAGGACGGCGAGGTGACCTTCCTGGTCTCGAAGCCCGGTCGCTACCAGGTCAACTTCATGATCGGCACCGAATACGCCGGCGGCTCCACGATGAGCGGCGTCACGATGAAGAATCCCCCGATCATC
>JBFIHP010000569.1:0-3058 GCA_041601735.1 Planctomycetota bacterium
CAGCTCGGCCGCCGACTCGACGTTGAAGCGAGGATCGTCGAGCGCGATGTCGTGCACCTTCAGGCGCAGGCTGCGATCGGATGCCTCGTACCAGGCTTCGATCTTGTCGAGAGAGGGATCGCGACCGTAGGCCGAGAAGAGCCCGGCGCCGCCGCCCCAGCGGGTCGGCCTGACGAAGAACTCGAGCACGAAGGGATTCAGCCCGGCCTGATCGGCGATGGTCGCGGCGGCTCGACCCCGGCCGGGAGTGCGCCCCGACACGGCCAGATCGAGGGGGTAGGCGCCGAGCCGGAGCGGGTAGCCCTCGGGATCGATGAACTCGGCGCGCAGACCGCTGTTCCGGCCGGGCACGCCGCGCGCGACCACGCCGTCGATGTCGCCGTCGAAGTGCTGGGTCCAGCCGCCGTAGAGCCGCGCGGGCTGCAGGCGCAGGTCGCCCTCCGTCCGGCTGGGGAAGATGCCGCGGCGCCCGGAATCCTCGAAGTTGAGCATGAAGCGCAGGAGGCGCTGCTCCGGCCGCGCCGAGGAGTTGACGAAGCGCGCCACCGGGAAGGGGTGGCTCTCGATGTAGCGCGCGCCGCGCCCGGAGAGGATCGGCGCCTCGAAGTCCGCCTGGCTGTCGAGGCGATAGCGCAGCTCCTCGGCCGGCGCGCTGCGGAAGGTCTCGCGCAGGCGGTGACGCGCGAGCTCGGAGCCCGCGCCGTCGTTGACGCTCGAGCCGGTCTCGACGGTGAAGTAGTCGCCGGAGACGAAACTCATCGGCATGGTCGAGTTCACGAGCTGCCGGTGATTCGGATTGATCGCGTTCTGGACGACGGCCAGGGCATGCTCGGCGGTCATCCCGACCTGTTCGTAGCCGGGAATCGTCACCTGCTCGGCGCCGATGCCGTAGTCGTTGCCGCTGAAGCTGCCCTGCTTGACCAGGTACATCGCCGAGAGCAGCTCGATCAGGTGCTCGATGCCGCGGACCGGCCGGTTCCTGATGATGACCTCGGCGATGTTGGCGGCGAGCTCGGGGCTGACCCGGTCGTTCGGGTTCGAGAAGCGGCGCGAGCCGCCGGCGTACTCGAGGCCGTCGAGGAGGAGCTGGAGCACCTCGCGGGAGCAGCCGTTCACGTTCACGGGATGCCGCATGCGCGCGGACGCGGTGGTGTCGCGCCAGTCGTAGATGCGCGAGATCGGATCGGCGAGATAGATCACGCCCTCGCCGCCGCGGCGCCGCGAGTCGCGGACGACGTGATACTCGGCGCCGCCGCCGTCGGCGATGCGGACGATCGTGCCCTCGTTGAAGTAGTCGGGGTTGGCGACCCGGACCGGCTGACCGCGCTGCTTGTCGAAGGCATCGGGATCGACCGAGGCGACGAGGCTCTGAGCCGAGAGCCAGCCGGCGACGCTGTCGCGGGCGCCGAAGACGGTGAAGGGCGTGAGGATGCGCCCGAGCTCGGCCTCGTCGAGGGCCTGGCTGCCGTAGAGGGCGACCTCCTTGATCGCGGTGAGCGCGGGCATGCTCGTGATGCCGCCCTGCGCCCGCGGGGCCCGGATCGAGTAGAGGGCGAGGTCCCAGGCCGCCCTGTTGAGGACGAAGGCGCCCTCGGGATAGGCCTCCTCGAGCTTCACGCCCGTGAAGCTGCTCTCCGTGGCCTTGCGGTAGGTCACGAGGCGACCGCCGATCATCAGGGACCCGTTCTCCCGGGGGAAACCGATCGTCGAATCGACCTCGAGGATGGTGTCGGAGGGCGTGTGCGGCCGGCTGATCGCGGCGCGGCCGAGCAGGCCGCTCCAGAGGAAGGGTGTCGCGCTGTCCGCGTTGACGAAGGACTGCTCGTCGCGCACCGCGATCGACCACATGTCGCCGCGCGGATCGCCCATGTACCGGGCCCTGCCGCCGCCGAACTCGAAGAGATTCTCCGGGTGCGGGTTCACGCTGATCTCGGAGGGATCGTCGTACCAGGGCGTGCCCGCGCCGCGGCCGGCGTGCTCGAGCCCCTGGTGCGTGACCTCGAGCCCCAGCTTGGCCTGGAGCACGGCCGCCTCCGCGACGCGTCGCGCACGCTTCTGCTCGGATGTGGTGAGCGAACTCTGGTAGTCCTTCTTGGCCTGGAGCACGAAGGGCGTCGCGATGACCAGGAGCATGGCGAGCACGCTCATGACGACGACGAGCGCCGCACCGGCATCGGATCGGGTTTCACGCGCACGATGCGTCATCGGATCGCCCCCGACAGTTCCACGCGGATGATCTCCTCGAGTTGCTTGCCCGGGCCTTCCTCGCCGTCCTCGGGCGCGTCGCCGAGAAGCACGATGCGCACCGCCTGCTTGTGGAAGCGCCGGTCGAGACGACCCTTGCCGTCGAAGCGGATGATGAGGTCGCAGTCCGGCGCGATCTCGCAGCCGGTCGAGATCTCCTCGAGCACGCCCGAGCGCGCCACGTCGAGGCGCAACTCGTCGAGGAGCCCCTCGTAGCCGCCGCCGATCGAGACGCCGGCGGGCTTGCCGTCCTCGAAGAGCGGCCGCGTCTCCGGGAGGAAAGCCTGAAGCACGCCGTCCACCTCGATCGCGATCTCGATGCGGTCATAGCCGAGCGCGACACGGGTCCAGCGACCGGGGGCTACGAGCCCTTCCCGGGTCCGGAGGCTCACGGTGTCCTTCTGCCCTCCCACCGAGACCTCGGCGCGCAGCGCGCCGGTCTCGTCGAGGGAGATCTTGTAACCGTTCTCCCGCAGGAAGAGCACGCCGTCGGTCAGGCGATCGGGCCTGATCCAGAACTGGAGCCGCATGCCCTGGTCCCCGCCGTAGAGGATCGAGCTGCCGAGATCGATGGCACTGCCGCTCAACCGGACCGCCCGGCCCATCATCCCATCCTCGACCAGATCGAGGGCGGCCGAGACCTGCTGACGGCGGCTCGAACCGCCGTCCTCGAAGTGCCAGTTGCCGCCGAGTTCCATCGGGCTGGCCTCGACGAGGTTGCGTTCGGCGTCGAGGCGGACCATCACGCCGCCGCCGGTCGAGCGCGCCGAGTTGCGCGCCTGCCGGAGGATGCTGCGCACGAGCCGGCCGTTGA
>JBFIHP010000570.1:0-3053 GCA_041601735.1 Planctomycetota bacterium
ACCTGGAACTGGAAGAAGCCCCGGTTGGTACCGCCCATGGCGATCAGGGACCCGAGGTTCAGGTTGCCGTTCAGATCAAAGTAGGTCTGCCAGGCCGTCGCGCTCGTGCCCGAGACGCTCGTGGCCGAGCGGAGCTGCAGGTGGACGCGGCTGCCGGCCGGGCGGGCCGTGAGCGGCGGGCTGATGCTGATGGAGTTGTAATTGACCATCGAACCGCCGGTGGCGCCCGTCGCGTAGTAGCGGCTGCGCGCCGAGGAGTTCTTCTTCGCGACCGTCATGCGGGTGTGGTAGCGCACGGCATCGAGGGCGATGGCGTTATCGACGCCCGGCGAACCGATGGCGCGACGGAAGGGCGTCGGCGTGTTCTCGTTGGTGCCCACCACCACGTTCACCATCATGTTCTGGGTGATGTGCGGCGCCGGCACCTCGTGCTCGACGATGACGTTCGGGTTTACGTTCTGGCCGACCGAGTTGAAGCCGGTCTGCGAATCGTCCACGTCGAAGGGAATCGTGAGACGCGGGAAGGGAATGAAGGTGCCCGACAGCTGGGTCACCGTGTAGGGCGCCGGGCCGAAGCAACGGATCGGCGACTCCTTCGGGTCGTTGTTGTTCGGATCCGGATGCGTCATCGGCAGGATCCACTCGTTCTGCGAGTTGTAGAAGTCGAAGTTCGACGGGTAGATCGTGGTGATCATGGCGTTGTTGCTGCCGCCGCCCGCCGCGCTTCCGGTGTGGCCGACCTCCATCGAGTAGCCGTTGTAGGTCACCATGGCCGCGGTCTGGTTCGGCGGCGTCCATTCGACGAGCTCGAGGCTGTCCGGGCTGTTCGGCAACTCGTTGCCGTTGGTCAGGTAGAGCAGCTGGATGCGGCTGCCGCCGTTCGGGTTCAGTCCGTTGTTGATCTGGTTGTCGTCGAAGGGCGACGAGTAGTTGCACAGCGCCGTGGTGCAGAAGGGGTTCAGGTTGTTCGGCGTGCCGGTCGGCTGATAGGTGTACTGCACGCGAGCGCCCGGACCGGTACCCAGCTGGGTCTGGAAGGGCGCGCCGTTGATGCCGAAGCCGCGGAGCTGCTCGACCGAGTTCGCGAACCACTCGGCCGCGTTGTAGGTCGCTCCGAAGCTGGGGTCGAGCTGGGCGGTCGTGTCGAAGTTCTCGATCACCGAGATCGGGTTCGGCTCGCCGGGCTGGGCGATGGTCGTGAAGGTGATCTGGGCCACGACGCCGGGGTTGCCGGCGAGCGCCTTCTGGGTCGCCATGGCGCCCGAGGGCAGACCGCGGATGTTCTTGGCATCCTCGGCGGGGACCGCCTCGTCGAACTTCACGATCTGCACCACGATCGGGAACGGACCGCTGCCGAAGCTCGGCTGCGGCGTGAAACGCAGCTCGCGCAGCGCCGAGTCGATGGTGAAGGCCACCGGCACCAGCACGCCGTTCGGCTGCTGGGTGTTGGTCAGGGTCGTGTTGCGGATGATCAGGTTGGTCTGGAGATCGATCGTGTTGACGTCCACCGACTCGGTGAAACGGACGATGATCGTGTCGTCGTAGGGAATCGGATCGAAGCCCGGCGTTCCCATGATCATCTCGGTGTTCTCGGTGGTGATCGTCATCACGCTCGGGGCCGGACGATCGAGGAAGCCCGCGCCCGTCCGGAAGAGGCTCGAGACGCCCGGCGAGATCGAGAAGGTCGGCGGCGTGACCGGAGGAAGCGCGCCGAAGGCCGGCACCGACTGGCCGGCGATGGTCAGACCCGAGTTGGCCGGGATGAAGATGTCGTACTGGGTGTCGGCCTCGAAGCCCTGGCTCATCGCGACACCGAAGGTGGCGGCGAGGCCGCTTCCCACGTTCGGGTCGAAGATGATCGTGTTCGTCTTGGTCGCGTGACGACCGACGATGCCCGGGTAGGGGCCGATGACGTTGCCGGCGTCGTCGTGGATCTGCAGCGCCTGACGCGCCGCGGCCTGATTCGCGTAGGCGAAGTAGGCCACGTTGACCGTGGTCCCGTTGACGAGCCGTCCGCCCTGGAAGGTGGTGGGGACGACCTGACCCGCGTCGGTGAAGAAACCACCGAAGATGCCGTTGTCGATGGCGCCCGCGAAGGTGAACTCCAGCACCTCGTCACGAATGACGGGCGGAAGACCACCGCCGGGGGAACTCGGGAAGCCCTGGAAGGACGTGTTGACGACCGTCGTGCTGATGTTGACGCCCTTGTCGCCGCCACCGCCGCCGCAGGCGACGAAGACGAGGCTGGCCGTGACCAGCAGGAGCGGCGTCAGGACGGACATGCGCATTCTCGAGCGCGGCATAGAATTCATTCCTCCGATGCAGAGGGCCGTTGCGGCCCCCGTATTTCCCCTGGTGCGCGTCTGGAGCGAGGACCCCAGCGGCAAGTCCGAGACATAGTATGGACTGAGGCGACTTTTCTCTACTCTTCCCCGCCTGGAAATGTCGCCGACCCCGTTTCCTGTTTCCTGATTCAAGACCGCCTCCCTGAAAGACTTAGACTCCGGGCCCCGGGAAGGACCCGCGGGTCGGCGCCACCGCCTCGAAGGCGGGGCCCCGCAGCGGTGCCGGGCTCGCGGCAATCAGGGAGTCACAAAGACCGTGCCAAAAGCCCGGGAACGGCCCCGAGATCGCCCGGAGGGGCCCGCAGGGCGGGATCCGCGTCGATCCTCCGGAGCCGCGGCCGGCGTCGGCCGCGGCGCCTCGTGCGCATTCGCACGGATCGCGCCTTCCTCAGTGCAGTTCGTGGTCGCAGAAGGCGCAGCGGTCGCGACCGTCCGGGCTCGTCCAGGCCCGGCCTTCCTGGTAGCTCGCGGTGGCGAGCACACAGGCGGAGTTCGTGCAGCGCCGCCCCTCCCAGGTCCGCTCGGCGCGCGGCTCCGGCGCCTCGACGCGCATCGCCTCCCGGCCGAGGAGGAAGGAGATGAGGGCCATGCGCACGGGAACGCCGAGCGCCGCCTGCTGGAAGTAGAAGCCCCGCGGGTCCTCGTCTACAGCGTGATCGATCTCGCCGACCCGCGGCAGCGGATGCAGCACCACGGCCGCGCCGAAGG
>JBFIHP010000571.1:0-3041 GCA_041601735.1 Planctomycetota bacterium
GCCGGCGCTCCTTCGCTCGCGCTCCAGGGCGCTCCCGGTCGGCCCCCCGATCTCGTAGGATGACCTCCCCGACCGATGAGCGACGAGCCCAGAGAAAGCGATCCGATCCTGCGATGAAGAACAGCGATTTCGTCCACCTCCACGTGCACAGCGACTACTCCCTGCTCGACGGCAACTGCCGCCTCGACGATCTCGTCGCGCGCGCCGGCGAGCTGGGCATGGACTCGATCGCGCTGACCGACCACGGCAACCTCTTCGGCTCGGTCGGCTTCTACAAGGCGGCGAAGAAGCGCGGCCTGAAGCCCCTGCTCGGCATGGAGGGTTACGTCGCCTCCGGCAGCCGCTTCAAGCGCGAGAAGGCCAGGTCGGGCAAGAACAGCTATCACGTCACCCTGCTCGCCCGCACCAACGAGGGCTTCCAGAACCTCGTCAAGCTCTCGAGCGCCGCCTACACCGAGGGTTTCTACTACCGGCCGCGCATGGACCGCGAGCTCTTCCAGCGCTGGGGCTCGGGCCTCATCTGCCTCTCGGGCTGCCTCGGCGGCGAGCTGATCCAGACCCTGCGCATGGACGGCATGGAGGGCGCGAAGCGCGTCATCGCCGAGTACAAGGAGCTCTTCGGCGCCGAGAACTACTACCTCGAGCTGATGGACAACGGCATCGACCTGCAGGTCCAGGCCAACGAGCGCCTGATCGAGCTCGCGGAGCAGACCAACACGCCGCTGGTGGCGACCAACGACGTCCACTACCTCCTGCCCGAGGACTACGAGGCGCAGGACGTCATGCTCTGCATCGGCACCGGCAAGCTGAAGACCGACCCGAACCGCTTCAAGATGGGTTCGCGCGACCTCTACCTCCGCTCGCCCGAGGAGATGGCCGGGCTCTTCCGGCACGCCTACTCGGCGATCGAGAACACCCGGGTCATCGCCGACCGCTGCAACGTCGATATCTCCTTCGACAACCGCTTCCTGCCCCGCTTCGAGACCCCGGAGGGTCTGACCTCGGAGCAGTACTTCCATCAGCTCTGCTACCAGGGCATCGAACGGCTCTACCCCGGCTGGGGCGAGAAGGTCGAGAAGCGGCTGAAGTACGAGATGGACATCATCATCAAGATGGGTTTCGTCGATTACTTCCTGATCGTCTGGGACTTCATCCGCTACGCCCGCGAGAACGGCATCCCGGTCGGTCCCGGCCGCGGTTCGGCCGCCGGCTCGATCGTGGCCTACTCGCTCGGCATCACCCGCATCGACCCGCTCGAGTACAACCTGCTCTTCGAGCGCTTCCTCAACGCCGAGCGCATCTCGATGCCGGATATCGACATCGACTTCTGCAAGGACGGCCGCGAGCAGGTCATCGAGTACGTGGCGCAGAAGTACGGCAAGGACAACGTCGCCCAGATCATCACCTTCGGCACCATGGCCGCGAAGGGCGTGATCCGCGACGTCGGCCGCGCGCTGAACGTGCCGCTCCCCGAGGTCGACGTCATCTGCAAGAAGATCCCCGGCGGTCCCGGAGTGACCCTGTCGAAGTCGCTCGAGGCCGACGAGGAGCTGCGCGGCCTCCGCGACCTGAACGACCAGAACAGGGAGCTCTTCGACATCGCGCTGAAGGTCGAAGGCGCGGCACGCCACAGCTCGGTGCACGCGGCCGGCGTCATCATCACCGACGCGCCGATGACCGAGCGTGTGCCGATCCAGAAGAACGGCGACACGATCACGACGCAGTGGCCGATGGACGTCTGCGAGGAGATCGGCCTCCTCAAGATGGACTTCCTGGGCCTGCGCACGCTGACGATCATCGACAAGGCGCTCAAGAACATCGCGAAGACGACGGGCGAGAAGATCGACATCGACGCGCTGCCGCTCGACGACGAGAAGACCTACGAGCTCTTCCGCCGCGGCGACACGGTCGGCGTCTTCCAGCTCGAATCAGGCGGCATGCGCGAGCTGTTGAAGAAGCTCAAGGCCGACTGCTTCGACGACGTGATCGCCGTCCTCGCGCTCTACCGCCCGGGCCCGCTCGGCTCGGGCATGCACGAGATGTACTGCAAGCGCAAGCACGGCGAGGAGAAGATCGAGTACCTCCATCCCCTGCTGGAACCCATCCTGGAGGAGTCGAACGGCGTCATCCTCTACCAGGAACAGGTCATGCGCATCGCGGCCTCGCTGTCCGGCTTCTCGCTCAACGAGGCCGATGCCCTGCGCAAGGCGATGGGCAAGAAGAAGAAGGACATCCTCGACAAGTTCAAGCAGAAGTTCGTCGATGGCGCCGGCGGCAACGAGGTGGATCCGGCCATCGCCACGCAGATCTGGGAACAGATCGAGTACTTCGCCGGCTACGGCTTCAACAAGAGCCACTCGGCCGCCTACGCCATGGTCACCTACCAGACGGCCTGGCTGAAGGCGAACCACCCGGTCGAGTACATGGCGGCCCTGCTCACCTGCGAGATGGTCGCGATCGAGAAGACGGTCGAGTACATCGACGAGTGCAAGCCGATGGGCATCGAGCTCCTGCCGCCCGACGTCAACTTCAGCCACTACGAGTTCGAGGTCGAGGACGGCATGATCCGCTACGCCCTCGGCGCGATCCGCGGCGCGGGCCGCAACCCGAGCGAGCTCATCGCCGCGGCGCGCGAGAAGGACGACCGGCCCTTCAGCTCGATCTACGACCTCTGCGAGCGCGTCGATACCCGGGTCATGAACAAGAGCTGCCTCGAGGCGCTCATCCACGCCGGCGCGCTCGACGGTCTCGAGGGCAATCGGGCCCAGAACCTCGCGGTCATGGAGGAGGCCCTGAAGCTCGGCCAGAGCGCCCAGGACGACCTCCGCTCCGGCCAGCTCGGCCTCTTCGGAGTCGAGGAGCTGGAGGAGACGGCGAAGGCCGCGGGCGCCTCGCAGCTGCCCGACCTCCCCGAGCTGCCCGAGCGCGAACGGCTCGTCCTCGAGAAGAACGCCCTGGGCTTCTATCTGTCCGGCCACCCGCTCAACGCCTATCGCGACGCGATCGAGAAGTTCGCGAACGCCCGCATCGTCGATCTCGCC
>JBFIHP010000572.1:0-3040 GCA_041601735.1 Planctomycetota bacterium
AGTCCGAGCGCGGCCAGACGTTCCTGCCAATGGACCAGGAGGGAGTCGAGCCAGGGGATCGTTCCGGCCGCCGCAACGAGCCGCAACTCGCGCGCACCGTCGGGCCCCTCGCGGCGCCCGTCGGCGTCGCGATCGATCCAACCCGCCTCGCCGAGCCCGCGCGCGAGATCGAGGAGGTTCGGGGCGACCCCGCCCTCCTCCGTCAATCGATGGGCGGGCCGGAGCTCCCGCGGCCTCCGCTCGGCGAGATCCCGCGGAACCGAGGCGGCCAGGATGCGGCGGAAGGCGGCCTCGGTCGTCGGACCCCGGCGACAGTTGAAGCCGACGAAGCTGAATGAGCCGCTGTCCCAGGTCGCGATGTCGAAGCCCTTGGCTGCGAGACGATCGGCGCGCTCGGCGTCGATCGCGGCGAGGTCGATCGCTCCGCTCTCGAGCAAGGCGAGCGTCCGGGTCTGATCGGCCTCGTAGCGGAGGATCAGGCGATCGACGGCGAAGCGACCGGCGAGCGCCGGCACCGCGTCGCCCCACCAGTCCTGCCGACGTCGCAGGACCGTCCGATCGGCGCCCTGCTCGTCGAGCGCGAAGGGGCCGGGGCCGACGCGCAGCTCCGTCCCGGGTTCCCAGTCCTCCGGCAGGGGCAGGAGATCGAGCGCCAGGCTCTCGAGGACCGCCAGCCCCGTCTCCCGGGTGCGCAGCCGGAGGTCGCGGTCACCCTCGATCTGAACGTTCACGACGCGGGCCCAGGCCGAGCCCAGGATGCCGCCCGCCCGGGCCTCGCGGACGAGCTCGAAGCCGCGCCTGAAGTCGGCGGCGACGACGGGTCGGCCGTCCGGCCAGATCGCCTCGGCGCGAATGCGGAAGCGATAGCCGTCCTCGAGGACCTCGGGCGCCGCGGCGGCGAGAACGGGGACCAGTCCGCCCTCGCGATCCCGCTCCATGAGACCGCAGCCGAGCAGGCGGCCGAGGATGAAGCGGGCCCGCTGCGACCGCGCCGCGGAGGGATCGAGCGAATCCGGGCCGGACTGATGGAGGACCGTGACGACGCCTTCGGACCCGGATACGACGCCGCGTTCCTCGCCGCAGGCGAGGAGCAGCAGGCCGAGCAGGATCGGGAGCGCCTTCTTCAACGCAGGAAGCGCGCCGCGAGCGGTCCCGCGTTCATCGTGGTGAGGATGGACCAGCTCCCGCTCGTCCGGTCGAAGGCCTGGATGCGGCGGAGGTTGGTGACGGGGTCACGGGTGATCGTCATGAGGCGGCCCGCGGCGGTCTCGTGCAGCCCGCCTTCGAGCAGACCCGCGGGCGCCGGAGCGAGCTGGGCGCTGCCGTTTTCGAAGACGAAGAAGTTCCCGCCGGTTCCGCTCTGGGTGAGCAGCGCGACGAGACCGTCGCGCTCGACGATGCCGCCGAGATTGCTGCCGTTTGCGCTGAGGTAGGACGGCCCGAGGGTCCCCGCGGTCGCGTCGACGGCCCTGAGCCGGAAGGTGCCGGCCGTGGGTTCGTCGATGATGGCGAGGTCGCCGCCGACGGGCGCCGTGCCGAGCAGGCCCACGACGTCGAGCGCCAGCGTCGCCGCCGGCGCGACGAACTGGAGCCGGTCGGGTCCGGCCGAGTTGGCGAATTCGAGCAGGCGTCCGGTCGTCGTGCCGATCACGCGGCGCGGCGTGAGCGTGGCGCCGAGACCGAAGACCGGCTGGGTGAACCCCGAGGTTCCGCTGAGGTTGGCGATCTGCGTCACCGGACCGGCGCTCGGGATCTGCGCGGCGTAGGCATCGACCTCGGTGTCGCTCTTGCCGGCGGCGAAGACGATGTCCGGCGCGCCGGTCTTGAAGCCGAGACCGACCACCGTGTCGATCGAGTTGATGTACTGACCGGCATGGGTGACCTGGATCTCGGTCGAGCCCGGCAGCACGGACTTCAGGAAGAGTTCGTTCTCGGTCACCGTGCGCATGTAGGCGACCATGCCGCCGTCGTCGGAGACGGCGAGCTGCATGCCGTCCGCCTGGGTCGGTCCGGCGTCCTCGTAATCGCCGGGGAGATCGCTGAGGTTCAGGGCCTGCCCCTGGGCATCGACGACGTAGACGTCGTGCAGGTTCGAATCGAAACCCGCGCCCAGCGCGAGTGCCGAACCATCGGCCGCGGTCGCGCAGGACTCGTCGAGGTAGACGGGAATCGCACCGCCGGAAGGCGGGAAGACGACGGGCTGCACCGTGAAGGTCTGCAGGTCGAGTCGGTCGAGCCTCGTCGCGCCGTCGCCGAAGAAGAGCGCACCGTCGAGGAAGCTGAGCGTCGTGGCATCGACGTCGTAGTTGACCGGTGTGGGAACCGCGAACCAGTCCAGATGCGAACCCGGGACGTTGCTTCCGTCGGTTCGCGCGAGGATGAGCGTCGCGTTGGCGTACTCGGGCAGGGGGCTCTCGGCGACGAAGGCCGCGTAGGGATCATGGGCCGAGACGCCGACCTCGGCCGAGAAGGCCGGCTGGATCAGGCTGCCCTGGGCCCAGACGAGGACGTCGAGGCTGCCGTCGTTCCGCCGGATGAAGAAGCCGGACTTGCCGTTCGCCTGCTGGGCATGGAGGAGGCGCTCGCCGCCGACCTGGCGGATGCCGTCCTCCGGCCGATCGGGGGCGACGGGAGTCGGGCGGTCACCGCGCCCGAAGCCCATCTCGGTGCTGTTGCTGAGCTGGATCGGCAGGAAGTCGAGGTCGGTGAGCCGCGGATCGAGCGGGCGCGCGAGCGCGCCGTAGGGGAAGACCTCGACCAGGGTCTCGCGAGCGGCGCCCGCGTCGATGGCGACGGGGACCTTCTCCCGGTCGTTGCCGAAGACGACGACGAGGTGTCTCGAGATGGCGGCGCCCCAGGTCGCGGCGGGATCGGGAGCCCAGGCCTGGAGGTGGACGGTCCAGTGCGCCTGGGACTGGAGCCCCGTGAAGGGCACGAAGATCTCGCCGTTCGCGTCGGCGAAGAAGCCGCCGAAGACGGCGGCGCCGTTCGGCGAGGCCGGGTCCGGGCCGATCACCGCGGGACCGTAACCGGCCGAGGC
>JBFIHP010000573.1:0-3040 GCA_041601735.1 Planctomycetota bacterium
CCGCTGGTCTGGCTGCTCGTCGTCTCCGACTCGCGCGGCGCCTGGCTGGGCGCCGTCGCCGTGCTCATGACCGGGCTCGGACTGGGCCGGCTGCGGAGCGAGGGCGAGGAATCGGCCGGGAGACGGAAGGCCCTGGCGGTCGTCGCGCTCGTCATCGTGACCGGCGTCCTGATCGGAGCCGCCGTCGGCGGCGGGGTCGATCCCGTCCGTCGCATCGCTTCGATCCTCGACCCCGATCACCCCACGAACCGGGTGCGGATCGAGCTCTGGCGTGACTCTTCGGCGATGGGCGCCGATCACCTCGTCACCGGGGTCGGGCCCGGGCGCTTCGGCGCCGAGCACGGCCGCTACCGGAGCGCCGCCGAGTGGCGGATCTCCGGGCTCGGCAGCCGGGTCGAGGACCCCCACGCCGAGCCCATGCGCGTCTTCGCCGAGACCGGACTGGTGGGCCTCGGACTCGCTGCCTTCGGCATCCTGGTGCTGCTTCGCGCCCTCTTCCGGCGTACCCGTGTCCTCGGCCCGGCGGGCGACGTCGCCCGGGCGGCGCTGGCCGCCTGGGCCGGCTTCCTCGTCCTGTCGCTCACCTGGGGCGCCCTCCGACACCCCGCCGCGCTCGTACCCCTGGCGATCTTCAGCGCGCTCGCCATGCGCGAGCGCCGACCGGGAACCGAGGTCGGATCGAGTCGCGCCGCCCTCCTGGTCTTCGTACCGCTCACGGCCTGTTTCGCCGGACTCCTCCTGCAGACCGAGCGCGAGGACGGTGCGGTGACGCTGCGCGATCGGGCCGAGATCCTGAAGCGGGACTTCGCCGCCGCGGTGGCCCTCGAAGGACGCGCCGAAACCCTGGTCGAACTCGGCGACGTCGGCCGGGCCCTGGCCCGGGTCGCGAATTCCGATCTCGTGTCGGTCGATCTCCGCCACCGCCTCCTGCTCACGGTCGCGAACCTGGCCGAGCAGCGGGAACTGGTCCTGGCGGGGCTCGAGGGCCGTGAGGGCCTCGACGAGGGCCTGGTCATGCTCCTCAACGCGGCGCGCAACCTCCCCGACGTCGAGACCGCGCGAGAGCTGGCCGCAAGGCAGCTCGATCGCGCCCCGGCACATCTCTCGACTCGCCGGCTGCTCGCCCGCCTCGACCGGCTCGTCGGTCGCAAGCCCGAGGCGATCGCCGGCCTCGAGGAGGTCCTCCGCCTCAACCCGGACGAACCCGAGGCTCGCCTGCTGCTGGCCGACCTCCACGTCGAGGGCGGAACGGGACTCTACGACCGGGCCGCCGCCATCCTCGAGGAACAGGTCGCGCGCTACCCGCGACTCCAGCCCGTGGCCGACCGCGCCTTCGAACAGCTCGCCCGCTGTCGGGGCGCCGCCAGGGCGATCGACCCGGCCCTCGCCACGATCGAGCGCTGGATCGAGAACTGCGGCGAGGGCGCAGCGCGGCGAGCGGTCGCCGGCGAGCTGGTCCTGCATTTCGGCGAGACCGACGCCACCCTGGGCCGTTTCATCGCCGGCGAGGAGGAATGGCTGCGTCGGCGAGCGCGCGGCAACGAAGCGGTGGTTGCCGCGGCCGGCTTGCCGCTCACCGAGACCGTCGAGGTCTACCTCGCCCACCTCGGTCGCCATCACCACGACACGCCGGTGATCGTCGCCCTGGGCGACGTCCTCGCCTCGGATCGCCGCGACGACCGGGGCGCCGAGGAGATGAAGAACCGGGCCATCGCGCTGGGCCGCTGTCACTTCGCCTGGGAGGCGCTGCTCGGGGACGACGGTTCGCGCCTTCGCGTGCACCTCAGGCTGGCTCGCGGCAAGAACCCGACCAGCGGCGACCCCTACCTGCTCGAGATCCTCGCCCAGGTCAGGACCGGTCGCACCGAGGGGGCCCTGGGCGCCCTGCAGGACCTGGTCGAGCGCGGATTCAAGCCTGGACCGGTGCTCCGGAGGCAGGCGGAACTGGCCGATTTCCTGGCGCGGCCCGAGGTCCGGGACATCCTCGCGGAGAACTGACCCCCCGACGGGGATTCGGTCTCACGGAGCAGGAAGCCCGACGTCCAGGACATGGGGACCGCGGCGATCGCGCCGACGTTTCCCCCATCTCTCGCGGTTTTGTATCCTCTTCGATCCTGACCCAGCCTCCCTCGGAGACCCGACGATCATGCGCCACGGTCGCAGCATCAGCATCGCCCTCCTCCTCGTCACGGCCCTGGCCGCCCAGCTCCCGGCCCAGAAGAAGGAGGCCACCGGCAAGGAGGCGGAGGTCGCCCTGGCGGAGTTCGCGAAGTTCTACGCCAACAACAACGAACACGTCCGCAAGGCCGCCGTGGACCAGCTCGGTGACTGCAATCACGCCAAGGCGGTCTTGCCCCTGCTCCAGGCCTTCGAGGACGACTCGGAGATCGTCCGCAAGTCGGTGCGGCTTGCGCGTACCGAGAAACCCGGCGCGGTACACATCGAGCTGCCCGAGGATGTCGCCAAACACCGGACCAGCGCAAAACCGCTGAAGCCGAAGCGATTCCGCCGTTCCGTCCCGGACGACAAGATCGCGGATATCGCCTTCGATTCCATACGCCGGGCGAAGCGCCCGGTGATCATCGCCGCCACCGGCACGATCCGCCAACGCGCCTCGAAACAGCTGAGAAAACTGTGCGAAACATCGGGCATCGGCGTCATCTCGACTTTCATGGCGAAGGGCTGCGTCGACATGGACGCCGAATACTGCCTGTACACGATCGGCCTGGGATCGAAAGACCGGGTGTCGCTGGCCATCGACGACGCCGACCTGGTGATCACGCTGGGCTTCGACATGGTCGAATACCATCCGCGCCTGTGGAATCCCGATGGCGACAAGCACATTATTCACGCCGACTTCCTGCCCGCCGAGATCGACCAGCACTATCACCCCGACGTCGAGCTCATCGGCGACCTCGCCCATACGCTGGGGATGCTCAACGAGCGATTCGAAAAACACGGTGTGCCGGAGTACGACCTGAGCAAACAGGCGCAGATTCGCACCGACATGAGCACCGATATCGCCGAGCACGCCGATGAC
>JBFIHP010000574.1:0-3027 GCA_041601735.1 Planctomycetota bacterium
CGGCGGTCTGGTCCTCGATGCCGGCGGCCGTCCCGTCGCCCGGGCCATGGTGCACGTCGAGAGCGCCGACGGTCGGCAGGTGACCGCCGCGATCACCGACGAGGAGGGGCGCTTCCTGGTCAGCGAGATCGCGCCGGGCGAGTGGCGGATCGCGGTGACCCACCCCGAGCACGCCCGGCTCGAGACCCGCCGCGCGATGAGGGAGGGCGAGCTCGACGAGGTCTTCCGGCTCGGGCTCCCCGGCTCGATCGGCGGTCGGGTCAGCCTGGCCGGTCGCGCGCCGAGCGCGCCGGAGCGCGGCGCCGACGGGCGCGGCGAGCCCCTTCGGCTCGCGCTCATCGACGCCGAGGCGGCCCTGCCGCCGTCCCGCTCGATCCTCCGTGGAGGCGGCCATCTGGTCGCGCCCGAGCAGGACGGCGGCTTTCTCTTTCCGGGCGTCACGCCGGGCCGCTACCGCGTCGTCGGCGGTCTCGAGGGCCGACTGTCCTGGAGCGAGCCCGTCACCGTCGTCGCGGGCGAGCGGGCCGCGGTCGATCTCGACATCGCCGCGGGAGGCGGTCTCGGCGGCCGCGTCCTCGACGGCGAGCGACCGGCCGCGGGTCTCCGGCTGCGCCTGTCGCGCAAGCCGCAGGAGCTGCGCGAGGGCGGCGACGAGATCGTCGGCCGCTGCGACGACGAGGGCCGCTATCGTTTCGCGGGACTCCCCGCCGGGGTCTGGTACCTGAAGTTCGGCAAGGAGACGATGCTCAGCGGTACGACCCTCGCCGAGCGCCGGGTCGAGATCGTCGACGGGGTCGATCTGGTCCGCGATGTCAGCTTGACGTCGTCACGGCCGCTCCTGCGCGGCCGGGTGCTCGTCGGCGGCAAGCCGCGCATGAAGATCGCGCTGCTCGTCCGGCCGGGCCGGCCCTTGCCGGTGGCGCGGGCGACGGTCGATCGGGAGGGCCGCTTCGATCTCGACGGCGTGGCCGACGGCGACTACTACCTCTGGATGACGGACGACCTCTACGCCCCGAAGGTGGCGCATCGCATCGCGGTGACCCTCGCCGCGGACGCGCCGCAGCAGCGCGATCTCGAGCTGCCGGCCGGAACGCTCGGCGGCGTCCTGATCGGCGCCGACGACGCCAAGGTCTCGGTCCGACCGCTGCTCGAAGACGAGCTCGGCCTCGACGCCGCCGCGCGCTTCGCGGTCATCGAGGTCGCGGCCCGCGAGGGTCGCTTCGAGGTCGGCGAACTGGTGGCGGGTCGTTACGAGGTCGTGGTCAGCGCGGCCGGGCAGGCCCCGGTTCGAACGGAGGTCGAGGTCGCGGGCGTCACCGAGATCCAGGTCGATCTCGCCGCGCGCGGCGGGATCCTCGAGCTGAAGGTCGCCGAACTCCGCGGCTTCGGCCCGGAGGACCGCGGCGGCGGCATGTTCGACAAGCTGCTCATCGTCCGCGTCCTCGACGAGGAGGGACAGGAGGTCGGCGTGCTCGACGAGAGCCGGTATCTTCGCCTCGAGAAGGGATCGACGGGTCGGCTCGCCCTGGCGGCCGGTCGGCACCGGGTCCTCGTCCAGGGGAAGCTCGCGGAGACCCTGGCGCTCGACGTCGAGCTCGAGGCCGGGGCGACCCGGACGATCGAGATCAGGCCGCGTCGCGCTGCCGAGTTCCGGCTGCGCCTCGCCGGGGAGGGGCTGAAGCCCGCGGCCCTGGCCGGGATGAAGCTCGCCGTCACCCGACCGGACGGCAGCCGGGTCGAGGAGGTCGATCTCGCGCTCGCCGCCGGAAGCCAGGACCAGGTGGCGCTGGCCGAGGGCGTGCTCCGGGTCCTGCCGCTGGCCGCCGGGACCTATCGCGTCCAGGTCGAGATTCCCGGCTTCGAGCCGGCCGAGATCGAGGTCTCGCTCGCGACCTCGGAGATCAAGAAGGGGACTCTCGAGCTCGAACGGAGCGATTGAGGCGCATCGGGCCGGAGCCGCCCGCGGGCTCCGGCCGCTCCTTCCGGGGCGGGTGAAATCTCGAAAACTTGGATCCGGCGATCCGAGACCGCAGCATGCGGACAGCCGTTTTGTCCTGCGACGAGTCCCGATGACCGAGACCGAAGAGTCCGTGACCAGCTTCACGCCCAGCCTTCCCGACGAGGTCCGTGAGAAGGTCTTCCTCTGCATCGCCGCCTACCACGAGGAGGCCGTGATCGCGGAGGTGGTCCGGAACGCGGCCCGGGTCTATCCCAACATCGTCGTCGTCGACGACGGTTCGAGCGACCGGACCTATCAGGAGGCGAAGAAGGCGACTCCCCACGTCCTGCGCCACGTCATCAACCGCGGCCAGGGCGCGGCCCTCCAGACCGGCATCGCTTTCGCCCTCGAGAAGGGCGCCGAATACGTGGTGACCTTCGACGCCGACGGCCAGCACCGGGTCGAGGACGTCGAGAAGATGGTCGAGCCCATCCGCCGCGGCGAGGCCGACGTCTGCTACGGCTCGCGCTTTCTCGGCGAGACCATCAACATGCCCAGGTCGCGGCACCTCGTCCTGAAGGGCGGCGTGCTCTTCAGCCGCCTCGTCCACCGGGTCAAGATCACCGACGCGCACAACGGCCTGCGCTGCCTCTCGCGGCGGGCCGCCGAGCGCATGGAGATCACCCTCGACGGCATGGCCCACGCCAGCGAGTTCATCAGCCTGGTGCGCCGGCTCGGTCTCCGCATGAAGGAGATCCCGGTGCAGATCCGCTACACGGATCACAGCATGGCCAAGGGCCAGGGCGCGATGAACGCCTTCAAGATCGTCGCCGACTACTTCGTCGCCCGCATCCTGCCCTGACCGCTGGAGCGCCGGCTGAAGGGCTATCGGAGAGCCGCCGACGACCGAAGTCGAGCGGACGTAGGGTGCCTTGGAGACCGCGGCAGCGGCTGCCTTCTTGGATTCTCACTTCTGAATTTCGACGTCTGACCAGCCGAGAGCGCCGCCAACCCGGACCTTCGAGTACACCGTTCTCTCGGCTCCCATGAGAGCATCTTGATGCCATGGACCTCAGCAGTCTCGCCCC
>JBFIHP010000575.1:0-3026 GCA_041601735.1 Planctomycetota bacterium
ATGATCCGCTTCCACAGCTGCCTGCAGGACGGCGGCAACGGCACCGGCGTGATCAGCAGTGACCCGATGTTCGTGGACTCCGCGAACGGCGACTACCGTCTGCTGCCGGCCTCGCCCTGCTTCGAAGCTGGCAACGCGGGGCAGGCCAGCGGCGTCTCCATGAAGGACCTGGACGGCCGGCCCCGCATCGAGGGCCTCGACGTCGACATGGGTTGCTACGAGGCGCATTCCCTGGCGCACGACCCCGCGTCCGCGAGCCGGGTCGGCGCCGCGAGTCCCGGTGGTCCCTTCGACATCCTGCGCATCAACGGTTCGACTGGCGGGGCGCTGCGTCGCCTGTCCGTCCCGGTGGGGTCGGCGTCCTCCGTCGAGATGCTTCAGCCGCCGCACCTCGCCTCCCCGGCGAAGTTCGTGATCTTCGGCTTCCTCGGCGAGGCCGACATCAACAGCTCGGTCACGGTCCCGCTCGGGATCGGACCGATGTCGTTTGAGCCCTCCCCGATGGTGCCGCCCTTCTTCCAGTGGCTCTTCTTCACCTACACGGACAACTACAACCCGGCCAATGCCCAGTTCGTCGGCTCCACGCCGACCCCCTGGAACTCCGGCCTCGGGCCGGCCATACCCTCTCCGCTGACCGTCAGCTTTCAGGGGGTGATCGAGGAGGCCCCGGGCCTCTTCAGCGCGACGAACGCGATCGTCTTCGCCGTCGAGTGAGCCACGGGGATCGGCCCGAGGGCCGGTCCCGGGCCTGGGCAACAGGCTGGCGAGCACCTCGGTCCCATCATCGGTCGTCGTGCTGAAAAAGATTGCATTAGTGCCCCCCCCGATATGCTCGGAGGCGAAGGTCGGCACCCGGACCCCTCAGGCGAAGGTCGGGCCGATTTCAGGACCAGCAAGCGAGATCCCTCGACGCAGAAGGTTGCCGTATGCAGCCGGCGATGCGATCGGCGTGATCCCGTGCGCGAGAAGAGAGGAATCCCATGAAGAACATGTCCGCCTCGTTCGCAGTCCTCTTCGTGCTCGTCGCCTCGATCAGCACACCCCTGGCAGCTCAGGTCTTCCCAACCCTGGGTGATGACAACTTCGACGACCCGGCCGCGACCTGCTGCGACACCGTCGTTCCGAACTTCCCGGGCCTCGGGGTGCTCCCGGCGCTGACGGTCACGGGGGAATACGGTGTCCTCGATGCTTGCGCGAACATCTACCAGCTTCCGGTCTCCGTGACCGTGACGCCGACGCTGCATCCCGGGGTCTTCCTGGATCCGCTCTTCCTGACACCCGCCGGCGGGCAGCAGGCCTGCGACGAGATCGCCTTCTTCATCGAGGTGAAGGACCCGGCCACCCCCTCACAGCTCGGCTTCACGATCGGAACGGCGACGCCACTCACGACCGATCGCAGCTCGTTCGCGCTCGGCAAGTTCATGCGGACTTGGACCACGGTCGATCCCGGCCCGCAGGGCGTCATCCGACAGCACTGGAGATTCCTGGTCTCGGGCGATGCGGTCTTCGCCGTGCTCCCGTCTTCGGGCGGGCTCTACGAGCCGCCCTGCCAGGTCAATTCGCTCCTCGCCGGTCCCTTCCCGGCGGCGGGGTTCTTCGGCGTCATCGACTACAGTTTCGCCGAGAAGGAGACCGGCCTCGACTGGCGCGTCAGCCTGTCGCTCAGTCACCACCACGGCCTCGTCTCGCACCTTGACACGCCCCTCAATCCCAGGGCCCTGGCGAGCGTCGGCGGCGTCCCGTCGCCGTTCATGCATGCGAATTGCTCGTACAACCTCGTCGCGCCGGGCGGCTTCGTCTTCGGCGCCGCGAAGCCGCCGGCCTCGACCTTCAACGTCAGCTCCGCTCTGGACGCCCTACGCAATACGATTTCGGACGCGGACGGGACCGCTTTTCCCGCTCCGCCGAGCCCGGGGTTCACGATGCCCGAATGCCTGCGCGAGGACCATATGGTCGCGCTCTCGACAAACGCAACGGACTTCTGTCCCGCGACCGGCCAGGGCGGGGTCGGCAACTTCATCATCCAGACCTGGGACGCGCCCTTCAATTTCGCGACCTGCGGGCCGAGCACCTATCCCTGGTACACCGTGCCAGTCACGCCCTACCTGCCGGCGGGCTTCGAGCAGGAATTCCTCGGGAGCTGGCCCGCGACGGCCCGCAGCGACGTGGCCTCCGTTGCTCTCACGAGCGTCGTGGCGACCATCGTTCACGAACCCTCCTGCCAGCCGGTTCCCTATCCGGACGAGCATTTTCACATCTGCTTCGGAACGAACAGCCTCTTCGATCTCACGCAGGGCAACGCCCCCGTCCTGTTCGGGCCGCAGGCCGGCGTGACCGATATGCTCCTCGACTTCGGCAACAACGTCGAGCGAAACAGCTATTACGTCCCTCAGGCCGGCGAACCAGGGTACACGAGCGTCCTCTGGATGATCTCGAGATGATGGACGCGGCCGCCCTCCGATCGCTAACATGCCGGGAGAGTTGCTCATGATGCGAACGACCGTGAATCCCGCCCTGCTGCTCCTCGTCCTGTCCCTGCTCGTTCGGGGACTGGGTGCGCAGCAGGTGCTGAACGTGCCGTCGGCGAGTCATCCGACGATCCAGAGCGCGATCAACGCGGCGGCCACCGGGGACACGATCCTGGTGGCGGCCGGGACCTACTACGAGAATCTCGTCTGGGGCTCGGCCGACCTGACGATCCAGGGCGCCGGTCCCGGCCAGAGCATCATCGACGGCAGCAACGTCGATTCCTGCCTGACGATCTGGAACACCGGCAACGGCTTCGATCCGACGATCGCTTCGACCTTCGCCGGCTTCACGCTGCGCAACGGCAAGGGCAAAGTGTTCAACTGGGTCTTCGGCAACGAGGTCGGCGGCGGCGGGATCTTCTTCCGGCCCGCCTTCGGGCCGGCTGCGCCGACCTTCCGGGACCTCGAGATCACGAACTGCACCGCGGTCTTCGGGGCCGCGATCTATGGCAAGTACTGCCACAGCCTGTTCGAACGGATTCACGTCCACGGCAACAG
>JBFIHP010000576.1:0-3025 GCA_041601735.1 Planctomycetota bacterium
AGGTAGGCGTCCCGGATCGCGGTCTCCTCGAGGTCCTCGAAGGCCAGCTCGTTCCAGGCCGATTCCTCGTAGCGCAGGGTGCACTCCAGCGCGGCGCCGAGGACGCCGCCGTGATCGATCAGGGCATCCCGGAGTTCGGGTGCGAGGGGCAGCCCGTCGAGGATCTCCTCCATGGGCAGCCCGAGCAGGCCGTCGAGGGCGGAGAGGAGGCCGACGGTGAAGAAGGACTCGCTCCGGGGCAGATTGGCCGACCTGGCCAGCGTCTCGCACATCTTCCCCCGGATGACCGCCTGATCGAACAGGGCCCGCGGGCGGTCCTTCACGCCCGAGAGGATGATGAGGTTCGCCCAGGTCCTGACCCAGCGCAGACCGAGCATCATCACGGCGTGCCGGATCGACTCCACCTCGGTCTTCAGCGCGAAGAGCGCCGAGTTGACGTAGTGGAGCAGCTTGTAGGACAGGGAGAGATCCTGGCCGATCGCCTCCTCGAGCTTCTCGACTCCGCCCTCCGGGTCGTTGACCGCGGCCAGCAGCCGGACGCGGGCCAGGCCGTCGGCCGGGAGCCGGCCGCCGACGACGATCTGCGGGCGCGAGTGGAAGTGGCCCTGGAAGGCGTCGAAACCGGCCTTCCGGCAGTCCTCGAAGACGTCATAGGTCTCGATCTTCTTCGCGATGCACTCCTGGCCGCGTTCGTGCGCGGCGGCGACGAGGCTCTTCGCCCGCTCCGCGCCGACCGTGGACCAGTCGATCTTCATCTCGGATGCGAGGGCGACCACGGCATCCGGCTGGCTGCCGTCGTAGCCGTCGATGACGATGCGGAATCCCTCGGCATGGAGCGCGGTCAGGCGCTCGAGGAGGCCCTCCTCGATGCGGTCGCCGATGTGGAGTTCGAGCGCCAGGCCGTCGGGCGGGAAGATCCGGATGCAGTCGCTCATCACGAAGACCGGCGTCACGTTGACGTAGGCCCGCCGACCGTCGGCCACCTGGTCGGCGCCCAGCTCGATGAAGCTGTTCCAGAAGGTCTGGCCCGTGGCCCAGTCGCTGTCGCCGAAATCGGCCCAGTTCTCCAGGCCCTGACGGAACAGCAGTTCGTAGGCCCGGGTCTCGAGATTCTGGTCGAAGATCGGCTGCCGACCGACGTAGGTCGGTATCAGCGCCGAGGTTCCGACCTCCGGCCTGTCCTTGTCGATGGTCGTCATGACTCCTCCGCGTCGATCCGGATCATCGGATCTTCTCTCCTGATCGGCATTTCCGGCCGTCGGCGAGAGGAAAGAACCGAATCGTATCGGGCCGCAAGGTCGCAGGGAGTCAAGAACTCGCGGCGGGCTCCTCGGGGCAGGAAAAAGGGCGCCCCGATGATGATCGGGGCGCCCGCTTGTCGGAGCCGATGGACCCTGGGGCCCGGCGGTATCAGTTGACGGTCACCTGGACCGCGTTCGACAGGTACACGAAGGGCGCACCGGAGGTCGTGATCGCCGACTGGAAGGTCGTGAGCACGGTCCCCGCGGGGATACCCAGCACCGGGAAGGCGAAGGTGACGTCGAGGAGCCCCGCGGCGTTGGTGAAGAACAGCGAATCGACCGGCAGGCCGATGGAACCGTTCTGGGCCCAGCTGATGGCATCGACGAAGATGCCGACGTTGAGCGGGATGCCGTTCGGATCGACGCCGGGGCCGCCGATGTCGAACTGACCGATTCCGCCCGGGAACGTGGCCGAGGAGACGTTCAGGGCGCCGTAGACCACGGCGATGGCCTGGTTGCTGCCGCCGTCGAAGTCGAGGTCGAAGGCGCCGCCCTGGGTGGCGCTCGCGAAGTAGGGGCCGCCCTGGCCGCTCGGCACGGCGGCGCTGTTGATGTTCATCGCGTTGTTGATGTCGAAGGCGGCCAGGCCCGGACGCGAGGGCTGTCCGGTCGTCGGCGTCGGGACGAAGATGCTCAGGTCGTCGATGAAGTGGCCGTCGGTGGGCACGGGGTAGTTGTCGCGCTGGCGGAAGATGATCCGCATCGCGTTCGTGAGCGTCATGCCGTTCGCGTTCGCCGCCTGGCCGACGTCGATGATGTACTCGGTCCAGGCGCTGGGGCCGTTCTGGTGCGACTGGAGCAGAATCTCGGTCACGCCGTCGGACAGGAAGACGCCGTCCTCCGGGTCGTTCTCGTCGCCGGTCTCCTTGAACCAGTAGCGGAGGATGCCGCCGCCGGCCGAGGCGAGATCGACGAGCAGGGTCGATTCGTTGGTGGCGTAGACCGCCGAGGTGGAGCTGTCCATGATCAGGGCATCACCGCCGGAGAGCGGCGAGACGGTGCCGGACTGGCCGGCGTACTGACGGCCGGTCGCATCGGCACTGAAGAAGAACCACTCACCGCTGCCGGGCAGGCCCGAGTTGAAGTCCTGGCTGTAGGGCAGGGTGGCGGGCGTGATCGCGTTGACGGTGATCAGGTTGGTCTGGACGAGGGTGTCGCTGCCGGCCGTGTTCGACACGGTCAGCTTCACCGAGTAGGTGCCGGGGCTGGTGTAGGACCAGCTCGCCACCTGCGACGTCGCGTCGGTCGAACCGTTGTTGTCGAAGTCCCAGGACCAGCTCGAGGGAATGCCGGTCGAGGTGTCGGTGAAGGTCACCGACTGGCCGACCAGGACCGTGGTCGCGCTGCTGTTGAAGCTCGCGACGGGCTGCGTCGGCGTCGTGTTCGCCAGCGCGTTGTAGGCGGTCTGGAAGCTCGAATGCGAGAGGTGCGTGCCGCTGTTGCCGCCCGTGCCCGACGTGCTGCAACCGCCGTGGGTGTGGATGCCGATGGAGACGCCGGTGTTCTCGTAGATGACCGGAGAGCCGGAGTTGCCGCCGGTCGTATCGACCTGGTAGTTCAACGAACGGCTCGTGGTCGAGGCGAAGTTGGTCGAGTTGAGGGGGCCGGTGTGGGTCTGCAGGACCTGGTTGTCTACGCCGGAGTCGGTGCCGCAGCCGGTGATGCGGATCGTGTCCCCGGAGACGGGAACGGTCGTCGCCACGGTGTAGAAGCCGCCGTAGCGG
>JBFIHP010000577.1:0-3024 GCA_041601735.1 Planctomycetota bacterium
AACCCCCGCGCGGCCGAGGGCCGCGACGAGATCCTGGTCGGGCGCCTGCGCAGGCCCGGTCCGGCGCGGATCGCCCTGGTTGCGATCGGCGACCAGCTCCGGAAGGGGGCGGCGCTCAACGCGGTGCAGATCGCGGAGCTCATGGGCCGCTGAAGGCCGCAGGCCCGACCTGCATTCGGTGCCTAAACCTGCTTCGAAAAACAGTTTATCGGCCTTGAATATCGGCTCGGGCCGTGTTTCGATGGTCCGGTCCCGCTCCGGCGTGGACGGGGACGAGGTGTCCGGCAGGGACGATAGATGAACCTCGAGGAACTGAAGAAGCTGGTCCGGCTGATGAACTCGAACGATCTCGTCGAAGTCGAGATCGAGAGTGCCGATTCCAAGGTCCGGCTGAAGAAGGCCGGCGCCAACGCCCCGACCTATGCGATGTCGCCGATGATGGCGCCCCAGGCGATGCCCATGCCGGTGCCCCAGGCCGCGCCGCCGGCGGCCGCGCCCGGCGCCCCCGCGGCGAAGGCCGGCGATCCGGTCGAGGGCGACTCGGTCACCTTCAACTCGCCGATGGTCGGCACCTTCTACGCCGCGGCCTCGCCGACTGCCGATCCCGTCGTGACGGCCGGCGACAAGGTCCAGCGCAAGCCGGTCCTCTGCATCATCGAGGCGCTGAAGGTCATGAACGAGCTCACGGCCGATCTCCACGGCGAGATCCTCGAGGTGCTCGTCGGCAACGGCGAGGCCGTCGAGTACGGCCAGCCCCTCTTCACCATCAAGCCGAAGAAGTAGGGAAGGGCGTCCGCCATGTTCACCCGCGTTCTGGTGGCGAATCGCGGCGAGATCGCCCTGCGAATCATCCGCGCCCTCAGGGAACTCGAGGTCGAGACCGTCGTGGTCTACTCCGAGGCCGACGAGGAGGCGCTCTACCGGCGCTTCGCCGACGAGACCATCTGCATCGGACCGGCGCCGAGCGGCAAGAGCTACCTCGACATCCCGCGCATCATCGCCGCGGCGGAAGTGGCCAACGTGGATGCCATCCATCCCGGCTACGGCTTCCTGTCCGAGAATGCCGACTTCGCCGACATCTGCCGCAGCTGCAAGATCGGTTTCATCGGCCCCTCGCCCGAGACCATCGCCATGGTCGGCCACAAGGCCCGGGCCAAGGAGCTGGCCCGGAGCGCCGAGGTCCCGGTCGTCCCCGGCAGCGAGGGCCTGATCGACGACGAGGGCGAGGCCAGGCGGATCGCGGCCGAGATCGGTTACCCCGTCATCATCAAGGCCTCCGCCGGCGGCGGCGGTCGCGGCATGCGGGTCGCGCACTCCGAGCTCGTTCTCGTCCGCGAGATGCAGGCCGCCCGAAACGAGGCCCAGGCGGCCTTCGGCGACGGCAGCGTCTACATCGAGAAGTTCATCGAGCGGCCGCGGCACGTCGAGGTGCAGATCATCGCCGACATGCACGGCAACGTCGTGCACCTCGGCGAGCGCGACTGCAGCACCCAGCGGCGCCACCAGAAGCTCATCGAGGAAGCGCCCTGCCCGGTGATGAACGAGGAACTCCGCCAGAAGATGGGCGAAGCCGCGGTCCGGTTGGCGAAGGCCGCCGATTACGTCAACGCGGGCACCGTCGAGTTCCTGCTCGACATTCACGGCAACTTCTACTTCATGGAGATGAACAGCCGGATCCAGGTCGAGCATCCGGTGACCGAGATGGTCACCGGAGTCGATCTCGTGAAGGAGCAGATCCGGGTCGCGGCCGGCGAGAAGCTGTCGTTCAGCCAGGACGACATCGTCATCCGCGGGCATTCGATCGAGTGCCGGATCAACGCCGAGGACCCGGCCCACAACTTCCGGCCCTCGCCGGGCCGCGTCGGCCTCTACGTGCCGCCCGGCGGCCCCGGCGTCCGGGTGGATTCGCACCTCTTCTCGGGCTACACCATCCCGCCTCACTACGACTCGATGGTCGGCAAGCTGATCGTCCATCGCGCGACCCGGGAGGAGGCGATCGAGACGATGCAGCGGGCCCTGAGCGAGATGATCATCGAGGGCATCAAGACCACGATCCCGCTCTATCACCGCATCCTGCGCCACGCGGACTTCCAGGCCGGCGAGATCGACACCGGCTTCATCGACCAGTTCCTGGCGTCCTGAGGTTCGGGCGACGGCGCTCTTCCTCTCCCGCAGCCGGAGCGGCCGTGCTGACCCGGCGCTCCCCCGCGCCGACCGGTCGCGATGACCCGAGTGCCCGGGCAGGAGCGACCTCGTCGCGCTGCCGCCCGACTTCCCGCCGCGAACGGAGTCTGCCTTCCCCTCGGGAGTCGGAGCGGAGGGCGGCGCGAGGACGAAGCCGGCGCGCTTCGGGTAAACACCCGCTCGGACCGGGTCCCGGTCGAGCGCTTCGTCACCGAGCCGCCAAAACTCCGCGCAGCATCACCCAGACCACAGATCGAGGCGAAGGCCGGCCGAAGATGAGCCGGGCCCATCGTCCGAGGTCGGACTTTCGGAGCGCGGAAGGCGTCTCCGGATGCATGGGCTCTCGGGTTTCGAGGAGAGAAGTCGGTGAGAAATCGGCGCTGTTTGTGTCCCCGGGCGCGGCTGCTATGATCGGCGCGCTCGATCGCTTCCAATCGCCGTGATCACCGAGGTTTAGGACATGGAAAGAGTCTTGATCACCGGGGGCGCCGGCTTCCTCGGCTCGCACCTGTGTGACCTCTTCATCGCCCGCGGCTACCAGGTCGTCTGCATGGACAACCTGATCACGGGGAACATGGACAACGTGGCCCATCTCATGGGCCATCCCCAGTTCAAGTTCATCCACCACGACGTCACGAACTTCGTCTACGTCGAGGGGCCGGTCGACTACATCCTGCACTTCGCCTCGCCGGCCAGTCCGCTCGACTACCTCGAGCTCCCCATCCAGACCCTCAAGGTGGGATCGCTCGGCACCCATAACGCGCTGGGCCTCGCCAAAGCGAAGGGCGCCCGCTTCATGCTCGCCTCCACGTCGGAGGTCTACGGCGACCCGCAGGTCCA
>JBFIHP010000578.1:0-3021 GCA_041601735.1 Planctomycetota bacterium
GCGCGCAGCTCGTTGTCGCGCGCCCCGAGGCTGTCGATGATGCTCGCCGCGACCCGGGCGTCGGGATTGGCGATCAGCTCGTCGAGACGGGGTCCGAGCCGCGCGTCATCGAGGGACATGAGGGAGTAGGCCAAGCGGGCGATCGAATCGCCGTCCAGCCGACCGATGAGCGCGACCGCGGCCCCGAGGTCGTCGTCACGGTCCTCGCCCTCGAGAACCACGCCGAGCAGGTCGGCCCGGACCTCCGCATCGCCCTCGTCCGCCAGTCGAGCGCGGGCGTGGGCGAGCGCCCAGGCCTCGCGCCTCAGACGCCAGAGTGTTGCCGAGGCGCGACGCCGCAGCCTCGGGTCCTCGGCCCGGAGCAGACCCGCGCCCTCCCGCCAGGGCCGCGCCGCGCGCTCCGCCTCGATCAGGTCGGCGAGACCGAGCAGGACGGGGTCCTGCCGCCGGTTCGCGGCCGCTCTCAGGACGGCGAGCTCGGCGAGGCCGCCGCGCACGGCGTCGTGGACCGCGATACCGGCCTCGCGGCGGACGAGCGCGGAGTCGTGATCGAGGAAGGGCCTGACCGGAGCCAGGGCATCCGCGTCTCCCTCGCGCAGGCGATCGCGGGCGGCGAGCAGGTCGAGCGGCAGCTCGGCGCCGTGGGCGCGCAACAGGCGCCGGTCGGAGCGCATCTCGGCCTCGAGTCGCAGGAGTTCCGCGAGGATCTCCGGCCGGCGCGCGGCCAGGTCCCGGCTCTCGCCCGGGTCCTCCTGCAGGTCGAAGAGCTGAGCCACGGCGGCATCGTGGTCGTGCAGGAGCTTCCAGCGGCCGCGCACGAGAGCCGTCGTGGCCGGCCAGGTCGCCTTGTCGAAGAGCGTCGGGCGCTCGATCACCGCGATCGAGGTCGCCGGGTCGATCTCGTCCACGATCATCGGCGCGAGACTCCGGGCCTCGCTGTCGCGCGGGTCGGTCAAGCCGAGCAGATCGATCAGGGTCGGCACGAGCGAGGCGAGCGAGACCGCGCCCTCGATCCGCCGCCCGCCCTCGAGGAAGGGCGCGCGGATGAGGAGCGGCACGCGGCACTGCTCCTCGTGCGGGACGCCGCCGTGCAGGAGCGCCCCGTGCTCGCCGAAGGCCTCGCCGTGATCGGAGGTGATCACGAGGACGGTCCGCTCGAGCCGACCCCGGGCGCGAAGCTCCCCGACGAAACGACGCAACTGAGCATCGACGAAGGCCAGCTCGGAGTGATAGCGATCGACCGCCTCGTCGCCGAAGTCGAAGCCCTCGTGCTTCTCGTAGGAGAAGTGCGGGTCCATGAAGTGGGTGAAGAGGAGGTAGGGGCCCGTCTGTCGATCGATCTGGTCGAGCAGGAGCGGGATCATCTCCGCCGACTCGACCGTGGCGATCTTGAAGTTCGAGAAGCCGAGCCTCTGGTCGGGTGCGCTCCACTCCCGCGGCCGGGCGGTGAAGACCGCGTCGGTGTAGTAGCCGATCGTGGCGTAGCCTTCCCTCTGGAGCGCCTCGCCGATGTACTCGGGATCGCGGCCCTTCAGGAGCGAGACCGTCGAGGGGTAGGCGCCCGAGAGCATCGAGCTGATCGAGAAGAAGCTGGCGGTGGACGGCGAACGCGCGCCCTCGAAGACGATGCACTCGGCGGCGAACTCCGCCAGGAAGGGCGTCGTGTCGCGCGCGAAGCCGTGCAGGCTCGTGTGATCGGCGCGGACCGCGTCGATGCTCAGGACGATCAGGTCGAGCGGCCCTTCGGGTCGGAGCTCGGCCAGCCGCGCCCGCGCCCCGGACCTGCGCTCGAGCTCGGCCTCGTGGCGGGCCGAAAAGCCGGCGCCCAGGGGCTCGCTCGCTTCGGCACGACGGTAGGGAAGGACGCGGTCGAACTCGCGGGTCGAGACCAGGCCGTCGTTGGCGAGAAGCAGGGCTCTGACCGGCATCGGCCCGCGGTGCAGACCGAGCAGATGGAAGGCCGCGCCGGCGCCGACGAGGAGGACGACGACCAGCGCGCGCCGGGACGAGGACCGGCTCCCGCCCCCCGGGCCCAGGAATGCGAAGCCCGCGGCCGCGAAGGCCAGGAAGCCGCAGAGCGCGTGCTGGATCGGATAGAGCCCCACCCAGAAGCGGCGGTCGATCAGGTGCAGACCGAACGCGCCGGCCAAAGCGGCCGCGACGCCGAGGAGCCGGCTCTTCCTGCGGAGCAGCCGGAACGAGTCCAGGGCGAGCGCCAGGAGGAGGGCCGCCAGGAGCGTCGCGATCAGGGGACCGAGGCCGCCGGCGAGGAAGCGTCGGGCCTGTCCGCCTTCGAAGCCCGCGCTGACGGCGTAGCCGAGCGCGGGCAGCCAGGGCAGGACGGCGACGAGACGCCCCAGGGCCGATCGGGCGCTCAGGGCGCGGTCGCTCCACCACAGCGCGGGGCCGAGATAGAGGGCGATCGTGCAGGCGAAACCGACGACGTGCAGAGGGGCCGAGAGTGAGGCGAAGAGGTCCCCTCTCTCCCCGAGCAGGACATCGAGACCGATGACGGCGAGCGTCCCGATGATCGCGGAGCCGAGGGCTCGCGCCGGGCCCGGACTCGCCCTACCTCCCGCGTCGTTCTCGTCATCGGCAGTCATCGCTTCGGTTGTACGGACTGCCCCGGGCTCCGGCAACTCGAAGGGAGAAGGACCCGGCGATCGTCCGTTCACCTCGACCTCTCCCCTGGTTATCATCGAGTTCGTGTCTCTCGTCCCCGGCCGAAGCGAAACGACCGCCATGACCAGAACGATCATCGCCCTCCTCGCCCTCTCCCTCGCCGCCGGCGCAGCGGCCCAGGACGAGAAGCCGCCCGCCGGCAAGGCCCTGCGCGAGCTCGTGCAGGACTACCTCGCGGCCGACGAGGCGCGCCGGCTCGAGATCCGGAAGGACTGCGATGCCCGCTACGCACCGCTCGAGCGGGGCCGCAAGCTGGACGACCTCCGCGAGGACATGCTCGAGATCGCGATGAAGGCGGGCCCGAGGCTCCGGGGCAGCGGCAACCAGTACTTCTACGAC
>JBFIHP010000579.1:0-3018 GCA_041601735.1 Planctomycetota bacterium
GAATCCGCGCAGCTTCGGCGTGGGAGCAGCCGACACGACGCGGTCTGCGAGCTCGGTCGAGACCGCGTGTAACACCCGGCGGAAGACGGGTTCGAGTCCCTCGCCGCTCTCCGCCTGGAAGCGCCCCGGCGAGAGCGAGGCGAAGACACACGTTTCGCCGTCGTTGGTCGGTATCGCGCCGACGGCGAGCCGATGGCCGAAGTACCATTGGTATTCGTCGATGCCGAGCCCCGGCACGTGTGCGTAAATCGAAGCGGTTGCGTGGTGTCTTTCGTATACGACCGCCGCTCCAACGAGGCGCGCGATGCGCGAATGAATGCCGTCGGCGCCGATCACGAGATCAGCCTCGACTCTCTTCGTCGTGCGGTCGGGAGCGGTCACCTCGACGCCGCGCACGCGACCATCGCGGTCGCGAAGCAGGTCGGAGGCTCGATCGACGTCCTCGCCCTGCAGGCCTCGGGCGCCAGCGAGTACCCGGTCAACTACCTCTACCCCGAGCCGGACATGAAGGACCGGAAGCTCGAGAAGAGGCGACTTAAGTTCGAATCCTGCGAACGCATCATCGACCTCCTCGATCCCCGCCGCATCCTCTTCTTCGCCGGCCCTCCGGTCTTCCTCGATCCCGCGCTGGCGCCCCACAACGATCTCAGCGAGGCCTCGGTCTTCCCCGATCAGCTCGACATCCTGAGGCACTACGAAGAGACTCGGCCCGACGTGGCGGAGCGGAGCTACTTCCTGCTCCCGGGCGAGACCCTGGACGAGAGCCGGCTCTGGCGCGACCTCGACCTCGCCTCCGAGCGCGCCCTCCCCTTCACCGAGAAGACCGCCTACATCGAGGCCTACCGCGCGCGACGCCGCGACGTCCTCGACTTCGAGCTCGGCGAGCTGCCCGACGAGAAGGCCCTGCTCGCCCACTTCTCCGGGATGGCGGCCCTGTCCCCGGAGGCGGCGCGGCGCATCGACGGCTCGCTCGGCTTCAAGATCCAGGGCGAGCGCGCCGGTCGCGAATTCACGGTCGACTTCGTCGCCGGCGAGGCGCGACCCGGACTCGAGGACGATCTGCTCTACGTCCTCACGGCTCCGGCGACGGCCGTTGCGGCGGTCATCGAGGGGCGCGCGACCTGGGACGACGTCTTCCTCTCGCTGCGGATGAGTTTCGACGAGCGCAGTCCGCGTTTCGTCGCCCACTTCAAGACCCTGCTCAAGTACATGGACCCGGAGATCATGAGCGCCCTGGCGCGCTACGAGGCGGAACTCGCCGAGAAGGCCGCCAAGGCGATCATCACGGTCCGCTGCGGCGACCGCGACCACCGCATCCAGCGCTACTGCCCTCACGCCGGCGTCGATCTCTCGCGCCACGGTCGCATCGACGACGACGGTACCATCACCTGCATGGCTCACCGCTTCCGCTTCGACCTCGCCACCGGTCGCTGCCTGAACGCCCGGGGCTTCCGCCTCCAGACCGAGAATTGAAGAGGGGCCGGCGGTGACCGGCCCCTCGAATCAACACTCGATCGGTTCTCCCGCGGACGGGTCGGCGATCACTTGAAGGTCTCGAACTCGTCGTTCTTCAGCTTGCGCATGTAGGTGGTCAGAGCGCGGCGCACCTTCGGCGTCAGGAAGTAGAGGCCGAGGATGTTGGGGAAGGCCATGCCCAGGATCATGAGGTCGCTGAAGTCGAGGATGTTCGTCGCCGAGATGATCGAGCCCAGGAAGACGAAGACGAGGAAGAGGATCTTGTAGGCCATCGACGAGCTCTCGCCGAAGAGCCAGGTCCAGCAGCGTTCGCCGTAGTAGGACCAGGAGATCATCGTCGAGAAGGCAAACAGCATCACCGCGACCGAGAGCACGGTCGGGAACCACGAGATCGCGCTCTCGAAGGCCAGCGAGGTGAGGAGCGCGCCGTTCTTCGCCTCGCGCGCCGCGACCATGGCGGCATCGGTCGACTCGTCGGCGTCGGTGATCACGATCACGAGCGCGGTCATGGTGCAGACGACGACCGTGTCGATGAAGGGCTCGAGGAGGGCCACGATGCCCTCGCGCACCGGCTCCTCGGTCTTGGCCGCAGAGTGAGCGATCGCCGCCGAGCCGACGCCGGCCTCGTTCGAGAAGGCCGCGCGCTGGAAGCCGACGACCAGGACGCCGATGAAGCCGCCGTAGAGCGCGCCCGGGTTGAAGGCGCCGTCGAAGATCCGGACGAAGGCGTGCGGCACTTCCCGGAAATCGACGATGATCACGAAGAGCGCCGCGAGCACGTAGATGCTGCACATGAGGGGCACGATCTTCTCGGCGGTCTGGGCGATCCGGCGGATGCCGCCGATGATCACGATGCCGGCGAAGGCGGTCATGACCAGGCCGTAGATCCACTCGCGACCATCCAGGAAGGTGAAGGTCTGCTTCACCGCGCCGAGGGACTGGACGACCTGGAAGGTGTTGCCGCCGCCGAGAGAGCCGCCGATGCAGAGGATGGCGAAGAGCACGGCCAGGACCTTGCCGAGGGGCGCCATGCCGACCTCCTTGAGGCCGTCGCCGAGGTAGTGCATGGCGCCGCCCGAGACGCGACCGTCGGCATCGACCTTGCGATACATCTGGCCGAGGGTGCACTCGACGAACTTCGAGCTCATCCCGAGAATGCCCGCCGCGATCATCCAGAAGGTCGCGCCGGGGCCGCCCAGCGAGACCGCGATCGCGACGCCCGCGATGTTGCCGAGGCCGACCGTGGCGGAGAGCGCCGAGGACAGGGCCTGGAAGTGGGTGACCTCGCCGGCTTCCTCCGGATCGTCGTACTTGCCCCGGATCACCTGGATCGCGTGACCGAAGGCCCGGAAGTTGACGAAGCCCATGGTGAGCGTGAAGACGATCGCTCCGATGACGAGCCAGATGACGACGAAGGGCGCGCGGATGCCGATGGGAGCGAGGAAGCCGTCCCAGAACATCACCGTGCTGAGCCAGCCGACGACGTGACCGGCGCCTTCGTCGATCTTCTTCTCCATGCGGCGGAAGAGGTTCGGCTCCTCC
>JBFIHP010000580.1:0-3014 GCA_041601735.1 Planctomycetota bacterium
CCAGGGCCTCGGCCATGCCGCCGGCGAGATCCTCCCGGGCCGCGGCTCCGGCGACGAGGGCCTGGAGTTCGGCCTCACGCTTTTCGAGCTGCGCGCGCATCCCCTCCTGACCGGACTTCAGGGCGTGGCGATCACGGCTCCAGGAGACGACGGCGAGGAGGAGGACGATGCCCATGAACACCGCCAGGCCCTTCCAGAACGTGGTCTTCTCGGTCGCTTCGTCTTCGGCGCTCGTCATCGTTGATCCTCGTCGTGGTCTCGGTTTCGGGTCCGACAGTCTACCCGCCCCGGGCCGTCCTGGGGAGCATCGAGGATTCTCCTCCCGTACCCGGGGATGCTATGCTTCTTCGTCATGCGATACCTCCTGCTCGTACTCCTGCTCGGCTTCGGCATCCTCGCCCTCTACCGGGGTTTCGGCGCGGACCGGAGCGAAGAGGCTCCCGCCCTTCGGACGGAGGAGGAGGCGGATGAGCCCGCTTCTCGTCCCGCCGGAGACGCGCTGGAGAGCCTCGCCAGACCGCGATCGAGCGATATGCTGGCGCGGTCGCTCGGCGGGATCCTCGGCGATCTCGTCCACGGCCGGCTCGGGGCCGACGACCGTGACGAACTCGAGGCCAGGATCCTAGAGGCACTCGCCGACGAGAAGCTCTCCGATGCGGTGACCATGGCGAGCGCCGCGCGATCCACGGCCGAGCGCCTGCTGGAGGAGATGCGCAAGGCCAGGGGCCAGGGCGCGGCCGCCCTGCCCGAGGGTCAGACCCAGGTCGTGATCCAGGCCATGGCCGGTCAGCTCGCCGGGAAGCTCCGCCGTGCGCTCGCGCAGCGGGGCGACGGGAAACCTCACGAGGGTTCGTTCTTCACCGTCGGTCTCGACTTCGAGCCGCCGGAGGGCTACCGGAAGGTGAGCTGGGACACGCTCGGCGGCTTCGACTACCGCGAGGGCATGGAACTCCCCGAGGCCGTGCTGGAGCTTCAGGGTCAGAAGGTCGCCGTCGCCGGCTACATGATGGCCATCGGCGAGTTCGAGGACATCCACGTCTTTGCCCTCGTCGAGTCGCAGTGGTCCTGCTGCTTCGGCATCCCGCCGGATCTCAACCAGATCATCACGGCGACCATCCCCGACCTCGAAGACGGCATCGAGCTCGTCGCCCAGCCCATCCTCGTCTACGGCCGGCTCGAGGCCGGCGAGGAGCGCGAGGACGACTGGGTCATCAACGTCTATCGCGTCGAGGTCGCGGGCGTCGAGATCCTCGACGCCCGCTGATGTCCCCGCTCATCGGTCGGCGATGACCTCGACCTCGATCGGCCGATGCCAGGTCGTCTCCTGGGGGCTGTAGTAGAGCCAGGCCCGCGAGGCCGCGCCGCGCGCCAGTCCCGGGGTCTTCGCCACGCAGTCCAGCATGAAGATCTCGCTCGTCTCCGGCGCCATGTCCCGCCAGTAGAAGAAGAGGTCGCGACCGCGGATCTCCCAGAAGTCGAAGCGTCCGGCCTTCTTCAGGTCCTCCAGCACCTGCGTGGGTACCTCGAGGTTGCCCGGAAGGCCCACGGCCGCCATGGTCATCGGAATGCCCTCGCCGCGGCGGTTCGTGACCTTGACCCGGATGGCCGCCGTCTCGCCCTCGCGCACCCGCGGCGTGGTCATCGTGAGCGAAAGCGCCACCGCGCAATCCGGATCGTCGGCCGGCCTCTCGGCGAAGTAGGCGAGGTCGAAGGCCCAGGGCAGCTTCAGGTCGGCCGGGCCCTCGAGACGCAGGACGTTCTCGCCGGGCCGCAGACGATCGGCGAGACCGCCGAGAACGAGCGGGCGCACGGCGTCGCCGCTGACCTTCTTCCGGGCGATCTCCTCGCCGTTCAGGATCACGCGGACCTCGCCCTCGCCCTCGCCGTCCGTGCCGCGCTCGGCGAAGCTCGCGAGCGCCTGAAGGGCCATGACCGTCGCCTGGGTCGAACCGAAGCGGCCGCTCCCGTCGGCGTGCGTGAGCAGGAAGCGCAGCGCGTTCAGGGCGTAGGCCATATCGTCGGTATCGTCGAGGAAGGCCAGCACGGCGAAGGAGGTCGTCTCGACCGCCCGGTCGCGGCTGCCCGAACGGGTGATCGTGTCCAGACCGTCGAAACCGCCGTCCGGTCCCTGCAGCCGCTTGAGACGCTCACGCGCGCCGTCGGCGGCCGCGAGCCGTCCCGCGGCCTGGAGCGCCCCGGCCGCCAGCGCGACCTCGTAGGCGTCGGCACTCTCCTGGGCGCGTTCGGCCAGACGGTCGAGCTCCTTCGCGATGAGCTTCGGTTCGGTGCCGGTGCGCGCGAGCGCGTAGGTCACGTAGGCGTCGGTCGTCTCCTGCGGCGCGCGACCGAAGCTGTCGAGCGCACGGTCGTTTCTGAGGTAGCCGCCGCGGCCGTCACGACGATCGATGAGCCAGGCACGCGTGCGCGCCATCATCGCCTCGTCGACGGCGACGAAGGGCTTCATGTCGTGGAACTCGAGCAGGCCGTAGGCGGTGAGGGCCTCGTGACCCGGATCGCCGCCGAACCACTCGTAACCGCGCTTCGAGCACTCGAAGCTCACGAGCTTGGCGTAACCCCGCTCGATCAGCTCGCGCGCCCGCGCCGCGACCGCCGGCTTCGCCGAGCGCGTGGTCTCCATCAGGCGGAGCGCCATGACGTTGGGGTAGTTCACGCTCGAGGTCTGCTCGAAGCAGCCGTAGGGCTCGCGCAGCATGCCCTCCAGACCCTGCTGCAGGATGCTGAGCGCCGAGGGATAGAGCACCATGTCGGCGCGCAGGCTGCCGGCCAGGTGGTCGGTCGGCGTCGCGACGACGATCTCGGCGCCGCCCTCGAGCATGCCCGAACGTGAAACACGATGGGGGAAGCCGCGCCGCGTGATGCGGAGCACGCGGCTGATCTCGTCGCGCTCGGCGCCGCAGGTCACGGCGAGGCGAATCGTCGCCTCGCCCGAACCGTCGCCGGCCTCGAGGGCCAAAAAGGCGCGGCCGCGGCCGGAGTCGAGCTCGACGCCGAAG
>JBFIHP010000581.1:0-3011 GCA_041601735.1 Planctomycetota bacterium
CGACCTCGCCGCCGCGGGCGTCGCGGAGCCGGCGCAGGACCTCGACCAGGGCGAGACGTCGCGGCGCCCAGCCGTAGGGGCGATCGGGCATCACGGCGAGATAGTCGCCCAGTCGGATCTCGCCCTCCGTGTCATCGGCCGGAGCGCCGCGCGCCATCCAGCGCAGCATGTCGCTCGCTCCGACCATGCAGAGGACGAGGTCGACCCGCTCGTAGTGCGGCAGCAGGGTCTCCAGCATGAGGTCCATGGCGACCGAGCCCACGCCCGCGCGCGCGATGTTGCCGACGTGGACGCGTGACCTCCCGAGGCGAGCGAGGTTCTCGGGCTTCGCGAGCTCCCGGCCCACCACCGCGGGCCAGCCGCTGTCCATGTCGAGGTAGAAGCACTCCGCGGCACTGCCACCGATCACCAGGATGCGGAAGAGGCCCTCGCGGTCCTCGGGCAGTTCGGGGCCGCGTTCGCCCTCGCTGTTGGCCTCGCTCCGGCAGACGCTCTCGAGTTCGGGGACCGATTCGGGGTCCATGTGCATGTGGAGCCTGGAGCCGGGCCGCCAGACGTAGGGCCTGCAGAAGCGCCGGAGGACGAGGCGAGCCGCGAGCTCGCCGATCACGAAGAGCGCGGCCGCGGCGCCGAGGGTCCAGAGCAGGCCCGTCATGATCGTCTCCTCGCCAGGCGCTCGCGCAGTCGGGCCGGGAGGTCGATCTGCTCGTCGCCGCGGTAGACGAAGAATATCCAGACCAGTCCGAAGAGAGCGACCGAGAGGAAGCCCGGGATCGCGAGACCGATCAGGTCGCGCGGCGCGAAGGTCGCGCGCCACCAGTAGAGGAGGGCCGCGACCGGCAGGGCGCCCAGAGCGCAGCGCGGCGCGACGTAGCGCAGCCAGCGGCCGATCGAGCCGTCGATGCTGCGGCAGGCGTAGACGAGCACCACGATGGCGTAGACGAGGTTCGGGAGCGCGGTGCCGAGGGCGACGCCGAAGAGCCCGTAGCGTCCGACCAGGGCGATGCTGATCGCGAGATTCACGAGGCCGTTCACGAGGAAGAGGATCGCCGGGAACTTCACGCGGCCCAGGCCGAGCAGCATGGGCATGGCCACGGCGCGGATGGGCAGGAAGACGAAGGCCGAGAGCATGAGCGCCGGGATGACCTCGCGGGTCGGCTCGAGGAAGCTCTCGTCATGCATCCACCAGGCGACGAACTCCGGGCCGAAGACGAGGAGGTAGAGGCCGACGAGGAGACCGAGGGAGAGGGTGATCTTCGACCACTTCAGGAAGATCTCCTCGAGCTCGCGGAGCTTGCCCTGCGCCTGCAGCTTGGAGGCCATGGGCATGACCACGCCGCCGACGCCGATCATCAGCTCGATGAGGTAGATGAGGAAGGTGTTGGCGCGGGCGTACTCGTTGACCGCGTTTGGGTCCAGCCACTTGCCGATGACCAGCGAGTCGGTCTGGAAGGCCAGCCGGATGCCGATGTGCAGGAGGATGACGTAGCCGCCGAAGGAGAAGATGTCCTTCATCTCCTGTCGGTCGAAGTAGGCGGGGCTGAGCCTGACCTCGGGGTAGTGGCGACGGATCGTGCGCCAGGGCAGGACGAACTCGAGGAGCATCGCCGCGACCTCGACCACCGCGAGGTAGACGAGGGAGCCGCCGGTGAGGAGGACGGTGATCACGAGGCCGACCCTGACCAGGAGCACCAGGATCATGATCCGGTTCTGGCGGACGAAGTCGTGATGTCCGGCGAGGACCGCGTAGGGCAGTTGCATCGCGAAGCTCATCGCCACCTGGAAGGCGATGATCACGAAGGCGAAGCGGGCCTGATCGACGTCCTCCGGACCCGCCGCGAGGATCTTCGGCACGTAGCTGTGCTCGAAGAAGAGCCACAGTCCGGCCCCGGCGACGAGGGCCAACACGCCGATCCCGAGGTAGATCGCCATGCTGGTGCCGACCGTGCGGTTGAGGCCCTCGGTGTCGCGCGCGGCCGCGCGGGCCGCGATGCTGCGAACCGTGGCGAGAGGCACGCCGAGCGCGAGGATCTTCAGGAGCCCCGCCGTCGACATGACGAGTTCCCAGGCGCCGTAGGTCGCCTTGCCCAGATGGGCGTTCATGAGCGGGGGCACGAGCAGGCCGACGATGATGAAGATCACCTGCCGGAACCACTGCGCGCCGATGTTCTTCAGCATCCGCTCGAATCCCCCCGGACCGGGCCGCGAGGCCCATTTCGGCATCCTGGTCGCGACGCAGCCGTCGCGAATTCCCCGGGCCCCATGTTGGCAAGGGCACCTTGTGTCTGCAACATGGCGCCATGACCCGACTTCTGCTCGTTCTACTCGCGCTGGCCTTGATCTACCTCGTGCTCGCCTGGTTTCATGTGGTGCCCGGCGGCTGGCGCTTGCGCAATCTCTTCGAGGATCCGGCCGACCGCGACCGACGCCTCGCTCTCGAGCATCGTGACGAGCGCCTGGCCCTCTTCGCCCGGGATTCCGAGAGCGTCGAGCCCGGCACGATCATCTTCATCGGCTCCTCGACCTTCGAACGTTTCCCCCTATCACGCTGCTTTCCCGGTAAAGCGGTCCTGAATCGCGGGATCGGGGGCGAACCGGCGCGGCTCATGATCGAGCGACTCGAGGCCTCCTTGCCCGCCGAGGGCCGCGCCGATCTGGGCGGAGCCCTGCTCTACGCCGGTTCGATCGACTTCCGCAAGGAGAGGGTGAGCGTCGAGGAGACCGGAGCTCGGGTCGAGCGCCTCGCCGTCGCGCTCCGGGAGAAAACCCGCCCCGATCTGCCGCTCCTCATCCTCGGCCCGCTACCGGGCAACGAGGACGACGATCGCTACCGGGGCCGGGCCATGCTCGAGCTCGAGGAGAGGCTCCGGTCCCTGGCCGCGCGGATCGACGCCGATTTCCTCCCGCTCGCGCGGCCGCCCCTCCGGGCCGCCGACGGCGGTCTCGTCCGCGAACTCGCGGTCGATCCCTGGCATCTCGGCGACGAGGGCTACGACCTGCTGGCCGATCTC
>JBFIHP010000582.1:0-3011 GCA_041601735.1 Planctomycetota bacterium
CGATAGGCCGGTTCGGCGATGCCCGATTTCGTGACGATCCAGGGCGTCCAGACGAAACCGAAATCCTCGACATTGAAGTCGGACTTCCGCAGACGAACCGGCACCTCGACCACGTCGTTGTCCTTCGCGGCGAGATCGTCCTGCAGTTTCGCCACCGACTCCTCGAATTCCGCCTCGAGTGCGCGCAGCTGATCCTCGAGTTCCGCGACGTTCTCCTTCGCCCGCGCGACGTCGCCCTTCTCCCGGGCCACCCGACCCGCACCGCGCATGCTGCTCGCGGCTCGTCCGACGTTGCCGACGCTCGCGACCTTCCGGCCGAAGAGAGCCCCGAGCAGGGTCGAGCCGATCGAGATGACGGTCGAGCTCTTGTGCTGGCTCAGCTGGGCCTCTTCACGCGCCACCTTCTCCTCGGCCCGACCGATGCGGTCCTGCATCGTCCGGAGCTTCTTGGCGTAGCGGAGCTTCAGCTTCTCCATTTCCTGATCGCGCTTCTCGTCGGCGAGCGCCTTCACGCGGGCGCGGAAATCGCCCTCGATCTCGCCGGGCTTCGAGACGAGCTTCAAGGAGGCGCACTTCCAGCTCACCAGAGGACGCTCGCGATAGAGGTAGGCCTTGAGACCGCGTTGCCAGGAAGCGAAGTTCTTCTTCTGGCGCGCCGCGGCGGGCAGCTTCTCGAAGCCGGCGCCCTCTTCTCCTCGCTCGTCGAGTTCGAGCTCGCCGGCCTCGGCCGCGTCCTCCCAGGGATCGGCGGTGGTGCCGGACCTGAGGAGCCCCAGGAGCGAGGCGTCCCTCCAGCAGTCGATGCCGGCGGAGGCCTTGACGTAATGCAGGGCGGCCTTGCCGATGAGCCCCGGCCGATAGACGAGCCTCTCGCCTTCGCGCGGCAATCGGGAGGCCGTGACGAAACGCTCGGTCACCCCGGCGGGGAGCGCGTCGCGGCGATCCTCGGCCTTCGGCTTGCCTTTCAGCGCGGTCGGCGCAACCGCGGCCGAGCTGCGTTGCGGCGGGCTCGCGGCGACGCGACCGGCGTTCAGGACGCGAATCTGCGCTCCGGTCACCGGCCCGCGCAGATAGGAGAGCGCCCAGCGGGTGTGAAAGACCACGGGGCCGTCGTCGTGGACGTTGTTCATGACGAAAACGCGGGTGTCGAGACCGGCCAGGACCTGCTCCATGCGCGAGCGATCGAAGGCGGCCCCGCTGCTGCCGGCCACGCCCTCGAGGCCGTCGAGCACGCGCATCTTGTCGCGTTCGGTCTGGAGCCGCCCGATGAACCAGGTTCCCGCGTTCGAGAGCGCCTTGTAGTCGAGATCGACCGGGTTCTGGGTCGCCAGGACCAGGCCGAGCCCGAAGGCGCGCGCCTGCTTGAGGAGGGTCAGGAGCGGCTTCTTCGAGGGCGGATTGGCCGTCGGCGGCAGGTAACCGAAGACCTCGTCGATGTACAGCAAGGCGCGCAGGCTCGACGTCCCCGACTGGGTTCGCATCCAGGAGTTCACCTCGTTGAGGAGGGTCGTCATGAAGAACATGCGCGCGTTGTCGTCGAGATGCGCGAGCGAGACGATGCTCACCCGCGGCTTGCCCGAGGTCGTCCAGAGCAGGCGGCCGACGTCGAGGGTTTCGCCCTCGAGCCAGCTCGAGAAACCCGGCGAGGCCAGGAGGTTGTTGACCCGCATGGCGAGCGCGAGGCGATCGGAGGCCGGGAAGAAGGTCTCGAGATCGAAGAAGCCGATCGCATCGAAGGGCGGCTTCTGGATCTGCATGATCAGGCTGCCGAGGTCCACGTCGCGGCTCTCGGCCCAGGCCTTCTGCAGGATCGTCGCCAGCAGGATGTGTTCCCGGCTGGTGATCGGGTCGGCCTGGATGCCGACGAGAGCGAGCAGGCCGGAGACCGCGGACGAGATCCTCCCCTGCAGCGCCTCGGTGTCGGCCAGGACCTCCGGCGGCGGCGCGGCGAAGGAGCGGAGGATCGTCAGCGGGACGCCGTTGCTCGAGCCCGGGGTGTAGACGGTGAATTCGACGGCATCGCGGTAGCGCGCGATGCGGTCGAGGTCCTGATCCCAGTCGGCGAGGCCGTTGCGCCAGAGATCGGCGCGGTTTCTGGCGTAGTCCGCGACGCTCATGCCCTTGCGCGTGGCCTCGGCCGGATCGACCCAGGGCAGGAGGTCCTCGGGGCGCATCTCGGGGAATGCCAGCATCAGGTTGACCAGGTCGCCCTTCAGATCGACCACGATGGCGGGGATGCCGTCGATGGCGGCCTCCTCGATCAGCGTGACGCAGAGTCCCGTCTTGCCGCTGCCGGTCATGCCGACGCAGACCGCGTGGGTCGTGAGGTCCTTGGCGTCGTAGAGGATCTGCTCCTCGAGTCTCGTCGAGCGAGCCATGTCGAAGGTCTTGCCGAGGTAAAAGGCGCCGAGCTTCTCGTAATTCTTCAATTGCATGGGTGATCCTGGTCGTAACGGACTGCATCCGGCGCAGAAAAGCCACGGCGGTGAGCGATGGACGTCGCTCAGGATGCAAGCAGGCTGCGTCGATTGCAACCCTCGCGGTCCCATACGAACTGGAGTTCAGTCATGCAGGAATTCATCAAGCTCGCGCAGGAAAAGCTCGGTCTCTCGGCCGGCGGCAGCGAGTCCTCGACGGCCGCGATCATCGGCCTTCTGAAGAACAAGATGCCCACGGGCGACTTCAAGAGCCTGGCCGACAAGGTGCCGGGCCTGGCCGACCTGGCCGGCAAGAGCGGAAGCGGCGGCGGCATGCTGGGCGGCCTCGCGTCGAGCGCGTCCTCGTTGCTCGGCGGCGGCGGTGGCGGCGGCTCCACCGTGGACCTCTTCGCGAAGCTGGCGAGCTCGGGCCTCTCGGTGGACAAGGCGGGCTCCTTCGTCTCGCTCTTCGGGGACTTCATCAAGAAGAAGGCCGGTGCCGGCATGCTGGACAAGATCCTCGCCAGCGTTCCCGATCTGAAGAAACTCCTCGGGAGCTGAGATCCGCAGCCGCGGCGGGGCCGAGGCGGCCCC
>JBFIHP010000583.1:0-3006 GCA_041601735.1 Planctomycetota bacterium
CGCGGGTGACGCGACGATCAGGGCTCGTCGGGCTCGATCCGCGCGGGATTGAAGACGATCCAGGGAATGGCGAGCCAGGATCGCAGCCGGTAGACCTCCGGCCGTCCCGATATCCAGGGATCGAAGACCCAGGCCTCCTCCTCCCGCCGGGCGAGAACCTCGCCGGAGTCGCCCCGGTCGGGGTCATGGACGAGCACGGCATGGTGCTCGCTGAACCAGTTCTCGTTGACGGCGATCATCGAGGCCTTCCAGCCCAGCCGCTTCGCCTCCGGCCGGATCGCCCGGTAGATGAGTTCCTGCCACTCGTAGCAGAGGCCGCGCAGTCGCTCGTTCCCTTCCTCGGCGATCCGATCGTTGCCGTCCCAGCCGTAGACCCATTCGAACCGCGGATCTCGAGCGGTCTCCTGGACCGTCCGGGTATAGAGGTCGGCCAGTTGCCGGAGCTCCGGGGGATCTCCGTCACGAACCGCGACCGGGCTCGCGCAACCGGCGCAGAGCAGGGCGAGGAGCAGCAAGGCGAAGGAGGCAAGCCGAGGCGACGGAGGCAGGACGCTCGGACGTTGGTTTCTCATGGCGCGCGGACCCGAAAGAAGAGGGGCGTCGACCGATGCCGACGCCCCTCCTGTTCTCGAAACGATCGCGACGAAACGACTACTTGTAGAAGTTGGTCGCCTCGGTCTCCTGGACCGGACGCGAACGCTTGTCGCTCTTCATCGTGACCTTGAAGCGAACGTCGCCTTCGTCGAGAGCCTTGATGGTGACGCGCCACTCGGCGACGGCACCCGGCGCCAGACGCGGCAGCGTGGCGAAGGTGACCTGGGTGGCCGAGCCCTTACCCGTGGTCGCACCACCGCTGGTGACGTACTCCATCTGCTCCTCGAGATCGCAGACGACCTCGATGTCCGTGCCGTCCGCCGAACCCTGGTTGGTCACGCGGATGACGTAGGTCACGTTCGTGCCGACGGGAATCGGGTCCTCGACATCGACCACCTCGAGGAGGATGGCCGGGATGCCCCGGACGTCGGTCTCCCAGGTCGCGTTCACCTCGTCGGCGCAGTAGGCCATGGCCTTGGCGCGGTTGGTGAGCGTGCGAATGGAATCGGCGCGGACGTTGACGCGAACGGTGCGCTCGTCGCCGGCCGCGAGGGTGCCGAGGTTCCAGACGACGTTGCTGCCGTCGAAGGAACCGGCGGGAGTCGAGCTCTGGTAGGTCACACCGCCGGGCAGCATGTCCATGAGCTGGCAGTCGCGGGCGGCGCCGTCACCGGTGTTACGCAGCGTGATCTCGTAGGTGATGGTCTTGTCGCGGTAGACCAGCTCGGGGCCGGTCTTGGCGATCTCGAGCATCGGACGGCGGGCGACGGTGCGGGCCGAGGCCTGCGCCTCGAGGCCGCCGTCGGCGGTCGCCGTGGCGGTGTTCTCGTACTCGCCCGGAGCGCTGACGCGCAGGACCGAGCGCATCTCGCGCGACTCGCCGGCAGCCAGGTCGCCGACGTTCATGGTCATGTCGGACTTGCCGTCCGCGGTCATCATGCCGGCCGGCATGGTGTCGCGAACCACGACGTTGCGAGCGGTACCCGTGCCGTTGTTGGTCACGGTGATCACGGCCTCGATCGTGTCGCAGGTCAGGACCTCGGGGGTCATGCGCTTGGTGATCATCAGGGCCGGCTCGACGACATCGGTGAAGATGCAGGCGCGCTGGTTGTAGACGACCTCGGCGCAATGCCTCAGGCTGCCGGTCTTGGTGGCCTTGGCGCGCACGCGGATCGTGCGGGTCTCGCCCGGATTCATGTGATCCAGGTTCCAGTTGGCCTTGCTACCGGTCATGGAGGTCGTGGCCGGGTCGGAGCTCACGATCTCGAGGCCCTCCGGGAGGTGATCCGAGACCACGACGCCGTTCAGATGACCGGCGGTCAGGTTGGTCGCGGTGATCACGTAGTCGAAGGGAGCGCCGAGATTGACCTCGGTCGGGCCGTGCTTCTCGATCATGACGGCGCTGGTGTCGCGCATGCCGGTGGGCACGAAGAGGGTACGGTGGTTGCGTGCCTGCTCCGTGACCATGGGCTCGACCGGTGTCTCGGTCTTCACCATGGGCTTGTTGTCGGCCGGAGCCGGCTTCTTCTGCTTCCGCTGCTGCGAGGCGCAGCCCGAGAGGACCATCAGCCCGACCAGCAGCAGCGCGCACAGACGCATCGCCGTGTTCGTGTTCTTGTTCATTTTTGGGTAGCCTTCTTCCTGGACGCAAACGGCAGCCCGTTCGAACGATCGTTCAAAACAAGGGCTTACGAGTTTCATGTCGCGTCGATCTTAGGATCGATCCAGGGCGGTAACAATCCCCTGGAGCCTCTCGTACGTTGACATCCGACATCCGCAAGCAGAATTCGGAAGCCCGGTGCCCGACCTTCAGGTCAAGGAACGATGAAGCAGTTGGCGAGACGGCGCGACTTCGCCCCGGTTCCCGACCGAGGCGCTTGTTAGCATCCCTCCCATAGACAGGAGTTCGTCCATGTTGCAACGAATGATGACGATTGTGGCGGCCGTCTTGATCCTGGGCTCATGCTCCAGCCTGGACGCGATGCTCGGCTCGGAGCGTCCCGAGGCGGCGATCAAGGGGGTGCGACTTTCCGGCATCTCCCTCGATTCGGCGCGCCTCCTGGTCGATCTGGAGGTCAAGAACCCCTATTCCGTGGCCTTGCCGGTCGCGGCCCTCGAGGCCGCCCTGTCGAGCCAGGGCCAGCGAATCGTGGAGACGAGTCACGAGGGCCAGGTCTCGGTTCCGCCGCGCGGCAGCGCCATCGTGCCCCTGGAGGTCGATCTCGCCTTTCCGAAACTGCTCCAGATGGCCTCCTCGCTCCGACCCGGCATGGCGGTGCCCTACAAGGCCGACGTGACGGTCTCGGTCGATGCGCCGGTTCTGGGTCGCGTGGCCATTCCTCTCAGTCACGAGGACGAGTTTCCGATTCCGGCGCCGCCCGGCATTCGACTGCGCGACATGGTCGTCGACAG
>JBFIHP010000584.1:0-2999 GCA_041601735.1 Planctomycetota bacterium
CGGCAAGGCGCATCTGCGCGCTCTGCGATGACTGCAGCGTTCTCGTTCGACCCACCAACTTCGCCAGCGTCGGTGCCTACTACGGTTCCTTCGGTCAGGTGACCGACGCCGAGGCGAGTTCGCTGCTCGCTCTGCGTCAGAGCGAACTCGTTCCGCCGACGGGCTGATCGATCCGACAAACGGAGTCCCGACGACCCCGCGCCTCTTGGCGCGCATCCCATCGATTCGGGCCTGTGCCCCTGCCGACGCTCCCGGTCTCATGGCTGCCGGCAGGCGGCCGGGGCGTCTCGTCGGGTCAATCCGGCAGTTCCGGGAACTCGCGCGGCGGCGAAGCGGGGAAATCGGGCGGCGGCGGTCCGCCGGGGCCCGGCGCGGGTGGAACCTCGGGGCGCTCCGGTCGCGGTCCCTCGGGTGCGGGGATCTCCGGGTTTTTCTCGGGCGGCGCCGGGCGAGGCTCGCGGGGCGTCTCGTCGGGTTGCTCCGCGGGCGGCGGCGTCTCGCGCTCGGGGGTCTCGTCCGGCTTGACCGGAGGTAGCTCCGGCGCCGGCTCCGGGTGTTTCGGTTCCGGGCGTTCCGGTTCGCGCTGGCTCAAGTCTTCTCTCCTCGTTCAGGCGAGGTGGCTCACCTCGAGCGACCGGATGTCGTCGCGCTCGAGGACCTCGACCTCGCCGACCGTCCGCAGCCGGATCTTGAAGCTCTTGATCCGGCCTTCGAGCGTCGTGCCGCCGACCGTGCGGACCCGATCGAGCTTACCGAATCGGATCGTCGCGACCTTGCCGAGGTCGAAGGCGGCGTGACCGAAGTCGGTCTTCATCTCGAAGCGCAGGGCTTCGGCGCGACCCGACAGCTTGCGACCGTCCACGAGGACGATCGTGACGCTCACCGGGGGCGCCAGCTCCTGGTCGGACCGAGGCGGGTCGATCTCGATCGTGCTCAGCTCGGCGCGAGGGATCACGATGCGTTCGTCGGCGCGGAGCAGCACGATCTCCCGGAGATCGATCACCCCGGCGAAGACGGTCCCGTCCAGAAGGACGATGTGATCGTGATCCGCGAAGGTCATGCAGTCGATCTCGTCGAGGAAGACCTGCGCCTCGCCGAAGATGGTCCGGATGGTCACCTGGTCGAGGTCGATCCGACCCTCGAGGACACGGCCGTCGGTCGTCGTGACGGCGACCCGGCTGTCGAGGACCGGACTCGTGAGTGCGAGGACGAGACTCAGCAGCAGACTCAACATGGTTGATCCTCCTGTTCGAGGCCCGGAGTTCCCGTGCAAGTGCCGTGCCCTCGGTCGCCGTTGTCGTGCGGTCTTGCGTCCCCGGCGGGTTTCGCCCACTCTCGTCCCGAGGAGGCCAAGGACCCATGAGCAAGCCCCTGGATTCCCTGGACGAGGAGGCGCGCGCCTGGATCGCGGCGCAGCGGCTCGTCTTCGTCGCCACGGCGCCTCTCGCCCGCGACGGCCACGTGAATTGCTCCCCTCGCGGAGGTGACTGCCTCCGCATCCTCGGTGATCGGGAGCTGGTCCTCGACGATCTGACCGGCAGCGGCGCGGAGACGGCGGCGCACGTGCGCGAGAACGGTCGGATCGTCCTGATGCTCTGCGCCTTCGAGGGGCCGCCGCGCATCATGAGGTTTCACGGCCGCGCCGAGTTCGTGCCGATGGGCCATCCGCGCCATGCCGAATTCGAGGCGCTCTTCGAGAGCCACCCCGGACGACGAGCCTTCTATCGCATCGACATAGACCGGATCTCGAGCTCCTGCGGCTACAAGGTTCCCCTCCTTGACTACCGGGGCGAGCGGGACGTGCTCGATCGCTGGAGCGAGAAGGAGGGCCCGGAGGGCGTCGCCGAGTTCCGGCGCGAGAAGAACCGCAGCTCGATCGACGGGCTTCCCGCCTTCGACTGAAGGCGGCCCGATGGTTCCTTCTCCGGCGCCGCCGGGTTCTCCGGAGGCGCCGGAGGCCGGCGCGGGGAAGGCGCTGGGGGCGCCGCGCGCTCCTCAGTCCATCATCGGGATGTTCAGGTCGCTGCCGCGCGCGAACTCGACGGCCTCGTCGTAGCCGGCATCGACGTGGCGGACGACGCCCATCCCCGGATCGTTCTTGAGCACGCGCTCGATCCTGCGGGCCGCCTCCTCCGTGCCGTCGGCGACGATCACCAGGCCGGCGTGGATCGAGTTGCCGATGCCGACACCGCCGCCGTGATGGAGCGACACCCAGGTCGCGCCGCCCGCGGTCGCGAGCAGGGCGTTCAGCAGCGGCCAGTCGGCGATCGCGTCGCTGCCGTCCTTCATCGCCTCGGTCTCGCGGTTCGGGCTCGCCACGGAGCCGCAGTCGAGGTGGTCGCGGCCGATCACGATCGGACCCTTCAGCTCGCCGCTCTTCACCATGTCGTTCATGAGCAGGGCGAAGCGGTGGCGCTCGCCGTAGCCCAGCCAGCAGATGCGGCTCGGCAGGCCCTGGAACTGGATGCGCTCGTTCGCCATGCGGATCCAGCGGCAGAGGTCCTCGTTGGCGGCGAACTCCCGCAGGATGAGCTCGTCGGTCTTGTGGATGTCGGCGGGATCGCCCGAGAGCGCGACCCAGCGGAAGGGGCCGCGGCCCTCGCAGAAGAGCGGGCGGACGTAGGCCGGCACGAAGCCGGGGAAGTCGAAGGCGTTATCGACGCCCTGGTCGAATGCCTCCTGGCGAATGTTGTTGCCGTAATCGAGGGTCGGCACGCCGGCGGCGTGAAAAGCCAGCATCGCGCGCACCTGCACCGCCATCGACGCCTTGGCCGCTTGCTCCACCGCATGCGGATCGCGTTCCTGCCGCTCGGCCCATTCCTCCAGCGTCCAGCCGGCGGGCAGGTAGCCGTGCAGCGGGTCGTGCGCCGAGGTCTGGTCGGTAACTAGATCGGGTTTGACGCCGCGCCGCACCAGTTCAGGCAGGACTTCGCCGCCGTTACCGAGCAGCCCCACCGACAGCGCTTCGCCGCGGGCGCAGGCGTCGTCGATCATTTGCA
>JBFIHP010000585.1:0-2997 GCA_041601735.1 Planctomycetota bacterium
ACCCTTCCACAACGAGGACGAGGTTCGAACCGCCGTCGCGATGCTCATCGACGGCAAGCGCTTCGGCCTGACGCCAAACCGGGTCACGGTCTCGACCGTCGGCATCCCGGAGGCCATGCTGCGCCTGGTGCAGGCCTCTCCCGAGGTCAACGTCGCGCTGAGCCTGCATGCCGCGAGCCAGGACGTTCGCGAGCGGATCATCCCGCTGGCCGCGAAGCACCCGGTCGCGGAGCTCCGCGCCGCGGTCGCCGAGATCAACCGCCTCCAGGGTCGTCCGCTCATGATCGAGTACCTGATGCTCGCCGGTCTCAACGACCGTGACGAGGATCTGGCGGCGCTGATCGACTTCGGGCGCGACCTCGACCTGCACGTCAACCTCATTCCCTTCAACGCGGTCGAGGGGACCGGCGGCCTCGCACCGACCCCGAGAGCCGAGCGCGAGGCCTTCGGCGCGCGCCTGCGCGACCGCGGCTTCCAGGTGACCCTGCGCTACTCCCTGGGCGCCGACGTGGCCGCGGCCTGCGGTCAGCTCGTGCGCGAGGAGGAGCGTCGCGCCCGCGACGAGAAGCGCCTGCTGCGCGAGCTGGATCGCCGTCGCGATGCGCTGCCCTGGGCGCTGCTTCTGAACGGCGGGCTGCCGCTGCCGGGCAGCGAGCGCTTCAGGATCGAGGCGATCGAACGGAGCGGGGAGAGCCTGGTCGCGCGGGTCACGCTCGAGTTCGACGAGGCCCCGCCGGCCTGCTGCGGCGCTGAGCCTGGCCTCGCCCAGCCGCGCATCGTCGAGCTCGCCCTGCGCGAGGAGGGCGGCGAGATCCGCATCAGCGCCTGCTGAGTCAGGAGCCGGGCCGGCGGACGGCGCCCTTCATGAGCCAGGTGTAGACCGGCGCCGGGAGGAAGGAGAAGAGCCGGGCCAGGACGGCGAAGCGCCAGGGGAAGGAGATCTCCTGCTTCTGACGCGCGATGCCGCGGAGGATGATCTTCGCCGCCTTCTCGGCGTCGATGCGGAAGGGCATCGCGAAGTCGTTCTTGTCGGTGAGCGGGGTCTTCACGAAGCCCGGGCAGACGACGGAGACCGCGATCTTCTCGGGCAGAAGATCGAGGCGCAGGCCCTCGAGCATGTTGCGGATGGCGGCCTTCGAGGCCGCGTAGGCCTCGCCGCGCGGGACGCCCCGCCAGGCCACGGTGCTGCTCATGCCCACGATCTGCGGATGCTCGGAGGCGCGCAGCGCCGGCAGCGCCGCCTGGATCCCGTTCACCACGCCCATGAAGTTGACGTCCATGTGACGGCGGAAGAGATCGGCCTCGAACTTCGTCACGTCGTCGAGGTACTCGCAGATGCCGGCGTTCAGGAAGACGATGTCGAGCCCTCCGAAGGCGCTCTCGATCCGGCCGAGCGCCTGGCGATTCGCCTCGAGATCGGCCACGTCGAGCGGCACCACGAGGCTGCTTTCCGGCGCGCGCTCGGCGAGCCGGCGCAGCGCTTCCTCGCTGCGCGCGCTGAGCGCGACCTTCGCACCCGCGTCCTGAAAGGCCATCGCCACGGCCTCGCCGATGCCCGAACTCGCGCCGGTGACCCAGACCCGTCTACCTGCGAAGGCGCCGCTCATGCCAGCCTCCTCTTCACGGCGCGGACGACCACGCCCAGGAGGGGGATGTGCTCGTAGACCAGGTCGCCGAGATCGAAGAAGTCGCGATGCCGGCGGATCTTGTCGTCGAATTCGATGTGCGAGATGCCGGGCAGCTCGATCAGCTCGCCCTTGCGAAACGAGGTCATGCGCAGCTCCATGGTCCAGGGGATCGCGGCGCGGTCGGAGCTCGCCACGGCCTCCTCGAAGCGAAAGCGGCAGTGACTGACGTTCTCGTAGAGATTGCGGCAGTAGTCCTCGAGCGCGGCCAGACCGCGGACCTCGTGGACCGGGTCGCTGAAGACGCAGTCCTCGTGATAGAGGGCCGCGAGCGAAGCCGTGTTCGCGGCATCGACCTCGTTCCAGGTGCGTTCGAAGCGGGCGACGATCTCGTTCACGACGGACTCCGATCACGATGGGCGAAGAAGACGAGGAGCGGGGTCACGACGCCCCACTCGACGGCCAGCGCGGGGATGGCGCCGGTGCCGAGTTCGACGGCGCCGAGCCGACGGCCGGCGAGATAGGCGAGCGGTCCCCCGAGCAGACCGAGGGCGGCCGCGACCAGGGGTCGGCCGCCGAGGAAGGACAGCGATGAGCGCAGGGTCGCGCCGAAGTTCGCCCAGAGCGCGGCGATGAAGAGCCAGCTCGAGGTCGAGCGCAGGCCCCCGAGGGTGGGATGCAGAAGATCGAGCGCCATGTTGGCGCCGTCGAAGGCGATCCCGATCATGACGGCGAGCAGGATGGTGCCGAGGAGTCGCGCGCGCCGCTCGTCCTGCAGGCAGGCCAGGGCCACGGCGAGCAGCACGACCAGGACGCCGGGAAGGGCGGTGCCTCGGGCCGCACCGAGAACGCAGGCGAACCAGCCCAGCTGGAACATCAGGGCGTTCAGGATGCGTGTCGATGGGCTGCCCGATCCGTTCATGGTCAGGACGCCGAACGGTGCGCGCGCAGCGGCGATCGGTTGCGGGGCCGACCGAGGACGATCTGGAGATCGCGGGTCTGCCGCTCCATGAAGCCCGCCTCGCAGTAGCAGAGGTAGAACTCCCACATCCGGATGAAGACCTCGTCGAAGCCGAGCTTGCGCACCGCCGGAATCGCCTTGTGGAACTCCTTGCGCCAGCAATTGAGCGTCCGGGCGTAGTCGGCGCCGATGTCCTCGCAGTCCTGGATGTCGAGATCGGAGCTCCGCGCGACGGACCGCGAGATGGCGCCGATCGAGGGGATGCAGCAGCCGGGGAAGATGAAGGTCTTGATGAAGTCGACCTCGCGGCGCGCGCGCTCGAAATGGCGTTCGCCGATCGTGATCGTCTGCATCACCATCAGCCCGTCCGGCTCGAGCAGATCGGCGCAGCGGCGGAAGAAGGTGTCGTAG
>JBFIHP010000586.1:0-2975 GCA_041601735.1 Planctomycetota bacterium
GACGCGAGACCCTGAGCTCGCTGCGTCGGACCACCGTCCTCGGCAGCTACGGCGTCGAGGTGGCCGAGAAGTCGAGCATGGCCGACCCCGAGACCCGGACCCTCGTCGAGGGCGAGCAGGCCTCGGTCTGGATTGCGCCCCGCCTCGACGGCCGCTACCGGATCGACCTCGCTCTCCGCGCCGCCGATCGTCGCGGCGAGATGCGCCGCATCCGCAAGGTCAGCGATGCCATCGGCATGCTCGAACTCCCCCGCTGCGGCGCCCGGATCTTCCGCTGCTCGACGGACCTCGCGCCCGGCGAGGCGCTCGTCTTCGGCGCCCGCCAGGGGGCGGGCACGGTCCGGCTGCTGCATCTCCGCGCGGTGGACCCCGAGGCGCAGTCGATCGGCGGCCTCGAGATCCTGCCGGTGGACCATCTCACGCGCCCCCTCCGGGCGAGCAGCCTCCCGCTGATCCCGAAGGTCGGAGGAAATCACCATTTCGACTGGGAAGACGACGAACACGACGAGCCTCGCGCGGCGGTCGAAGTGGACCGACTGCACGAGCTGATCGGCGAGCGCGCCATGCTCCTCGGCGCGGCCGAGGGCGAGATCGAGGGTCAGCTCATGCATCTCGCGGGCGATCTCTGGCTGCTGGGACCGAAGGAGCTGCGCGATCGGGCCCGCGAGGTCCTGAAGCGCCTCGCCGCGCCCTACGAGCGCACGATCGATTGCGAGCTCCGCTGGGACATCGTCGATCGGGCGAACCTCGATGATCTCCTGGCGGGAGACGATGCCGCGACGGCCGCGAAGCTGGGCGGGCGCATGCTGCTCTCGACCAGGGTCGGCGATCCGACGATCGGACTGAGCGGCGAGGAATGGACCTACGTCCGCGAGAAGGACGTCGAGATCGCGAGCGACTCGCGCATCATCTCGCCCGTGGTGGACGGTCTCTTCGCCGGCTTCGCATGCCGCCTCCTGCCGTCGGTGATCGACGGCGATCGCCTCTTCCTGGATGCCGAGATCGTCTTCCAGGCTCCGGCCGCGCGCGGCGAGGAGATCGATTCCGGGCGCGACGAGATCGGCTCCATCGATCGCGAGTCGCTCGTTCGCATCGAGACCCGGCCTCGCGTCGTCGCGCAGGTCGGCGCCTGGCAGCTGCTCGGCGTCACGGCGATCGCCGGCAGCGATCGCTCGCTCGTCGTCGCCGTCAGGTTGCGCTGATCGACTCCGGGCGAGCGTCGCCCGCGACGAGGAAAGAGGGCCCCGGGTTCCGAAGAACCCGGGGCCCTGTCGTGTCAGCGTCGTTGGCTTGCTGACGATTCGACGCCGCCGATCGGGAGCCCTGTCGTTCCCCTGTACATCGATTCGATCCGATCGACGGCGGCTACGCTCATGAAGGTCTCGAGTCAGTTCTCGAGACCGATCTCGGTCGCCGTGATCAGCGTCCCGTTCCAGTTGCCCTTCACCTCGATGCGAAGGCCCGGGTTCAGGTCGGCGAAGCCGTTGAGACCGTTCTGCCACTGCGTGGACGTCGTGGTCACGATCTTGGTGTCGTAGATGCTGAATTCGGTGGCGCTGAGAATCTGATCCACGGGCCCGTCGAGCCGCGGGGTGTCCGGATTGCGCGAGCGGATGCGGGTCGCCCAGAGATCGATCGACTGGTCGGGATTCGCCCGGACCTCGACGAAGTCTCCCACCTGGACGCCGGCCAGCGATCCGAAGTCCTCGATCCGCGCGCCGCTTCCGAAGAAGACCTGCTGACCGAGGACGGTCACCGAATTGGCATCGACGGCCTCGACGGCGGCGCGGGCCTTGTAGAAGACCTCGAAGACGCCGAGCAGCGGGTTCGTGCCGTGCAGCTCGACGATCTCGTAACTGCCGGCATTCAGATCGGCCTTGACCTCGACGAAGTCGCCGACCGCGATCGCGGCCAGTCCTCCGGGGAACTGGATGTCGCTGCCCACGACGGCGTCGAAGGTGACGCCGAGCAGGGTCAGGTCATTCGTTCCGACCGCATCGACCGCGGCCGCGACCTTGACGTCGTAGCCGGCGAAGGGCGGCTCGAGCCTCAGCTCGTGGACGCGCATCGTTCCCGCCGCAGCATCGATGATCAGCTCGATCTTGGCGAAATCGCCGGGCTGCAGCGCGGTGAGGGCGACCGTGTTGCCGTTGCCGTCGCGCAGCTTCGAGGTGGTCGTCACCGCGATGTTCAGGTTGCCGAGCACCGTGACGTCGGCCGTGCCGACCGCATCGAGGGGCGCACGGACCTCGGCGAGCTGGTTGCCGTTGGTTCCCGCCATGCCGCTGGTCGTGATGCCGGCGCCGTTGCCGCTCGAGGACGTGGACACGCTCACGAACTGGCCCTGGCAGGCCGCGCTGAGCGTGACGCCGAGGGGCGAGAGCGGATCGGCGACGACGGCCTGGAAGGCGAGGCCGTTGCCGCTGAGTCCGGCCGGCATCTGGGCGGAGATCAACGCCGTGCCCTCCGTCGCCGACAGTCGGGCGTTGAAGTCGAAGGCCGTGAGCGGCGCGAAGCCGTCCATGACGACCTGCAGTCCGGGACCGCTGTGAAGGTCGAGCTTGCCGACCGAGCCGAAGTCGAGCCAGCCCGGCTGGAGCGTGCCCACCAGGAGCGCGAAGGGCGAGGCCGGCTCGCCGCTCAGCTCGAGGACGTTCACGCCGGGACTGAACACCGGTGCGGTGAAGGGATAGGTCGGCCCGTCCACGTTGTTGACGGTCAGGCGGGCCTGCGCACCGTTGGGCTGCTGGCCGAGGCCGCTTCCGGCGAGGATCAGGAGGATGACGAGAAGGCGGATCATGCTGGGCTTCATGCTGGTCTCCGGTTCATTGTGCCGCGATCACCTAGTCGGGCTGTCCGGGAGTCGCAGACGACGTGCCCGACCGGACGGGGGCGCGACGGGCCATCGCAAGTCATTTGATTTTGGTCACTTGAGTCGTTTCGATGGGGTCGGCGAGGGAGGTGCCGCTGCGGGC
>JBFIHP010000587.1:0-2966 GCA_041601735.1 Planctomycetota bacterium
CTCCCTTCTCGTGGGGCGCGCCATCGAAGCCTGGGCGCTGAAGTGTCTGGGCGCGATCCTCTTCACCTTCGTCCTCGCCACCACGCTGCAGGCGCTCTCACCGACCGCCGGCTACTCGGGCAGTCCCTATCCGGTCGGCGGCGTCGCCGGCGACGAATGCGCGGCGATCCTCCGCACCTGGTTCGGCGGCGTCGGCAGCTCGCTCATCCTGATCCTGCTCGCCGCGGCCAGTCTCGTGCTGGCGACCGATCGCTTCGTGATCGAGCTCTTCGCCGGCGTCCCGGCGCTGGCCCGCGACCTGGTCGGCGTCCTCCGCCGACCGGGCATGGTCTTCGCCGGGGCCGCCGCGAGCGAGGACGAGGACGAGGAGGAGGACATCGCTCCCGCGCCCCGAGCGAAGCGCGGCGCGAGCAAGCCGCCGGCGGAGGAGGCGGAGGAGCCGGCGCCGAAGAGCAGGCGATCCCGCCGGAAGAAGGCGGTCGAACCGGTCGTGGACGACGAGGACGACTTCGAACTCGTCGAGATCGAGGCGGACGAGGATGCTGACGAGGACCTCGAGGGGCTCGGTCTCGACGACGTCATCGAGGTGGACGACGACGACGACTTCCTCTTCGGCGAAGACGAGGACGAGCCCGAGTTCGAGGAGATCGAGACGGTCGAGGAAGGCGAGGACTTCGTCCTCGGCGACGAGCCGGACGAGGAGACCGCCGGCACGGTGAGCGAAGTCCCGAGGACCGAGCCGATCATCCGCCGGGCGCGCACGCCCACGGCGGCCGACGACATCGAGATCCTGAAGCTCTCCCGCGAGAAGCACCTCGAGGGCAAGGAGATGTACGCCCTGCCGCCGCTCGCCCTGCTCGAGGATCGTAACGACAGCAACGTCGAGGAGCGCGACTCCGAGATCAAGCTGAAGGCCCGCAAGCTCGAGGACACGCTCGAGACCTTCGGCATCCAGGCCAAGGTGGTCGAGATCTCCCGCGGACCGACCATCACGGTCTACGAGATCGAGCTGGCCGCGGGCACCAAGGTGAAGCGCATCACCTCGCTGCCGGACGACATCTCGATGGCGCTCAAGGCCAAGACCATCCGCATCGTGGCGCCGATCCCCGGCAAGGCGACGGTGGGCATCGAGGTCCCGAACGACTACCGCGACGCGGTCATGCTGAAGGACCTGGCCCGCAGCGAGGTGCTGCAGAAGAAGCACTTCAACATCCCGCTCCTGCTCGGCAAGGACGCGGCCGGCGACGCCCTCATCGAGGACCTCACCCAGATGCCCCACCTGCTGATCGCCGGTCAGACGGGTTCGGGCAAGTCGGTCTGCATCAACAGCATCATCGCGAGTCTCCTCCTCACCAAGTACCCGGAGGAGGTCCGTCTGATCCTGATCGACCCCAAGATGGTCGAGCTCCAGGCCTTCCGCAACGTGCCGCACCTCCTCACCCCGGTCGTCACCGACATGAAGAAGGCGCCGAAGGTGCTCGACTGGGCGGTGAACGAGATGGAGGAGCGCTACGAGCTCTTGGCCGCGGCCGGCGTCCGCGACATCAAGACCTTCAACGACCTCGATCCGGAGGACGTCCGCGAGCGCCTGAGCGAGCACATGGGCGACGAGGAGCTGGACCAGGCGCCGAAGTCCCTGCCCTACGTGGTCGTGATCGTGGACGAGCTCGCCGACCTGATGATGACCTCGGCCAAGGAGGTCGAGACCAGCATCTGCCGGCTGGCCCAGAAGTCGCGCGCGGTCGGGATCCACATCATCCTCGCGACCCAACGACCGAGCGTCGACGTCATCACCGGTCTGATCAAGTCGAACATGCCCAGCCGGATCTCCTTCCGGGTGGCCAGCAAGATCGACTCGCGGACGATCCTCGATCAGATGGGCGCCGATCGCCTGCTCGGCAAGGGCGACATGCTGTTCATGTCGCCGCGGGCCGGCGGCGCGCCGGTGCGCTGCCAGGCGGTGCTGGTGAGCGACAGCGAGATCAAGCAGCTCGTCCGCTACATCCGGGACGTCGCGCAACCGGAGTACAGCCGCGAGCTGACCCAGGTGCCGGCGGTCGGCGGCGACGGGGAGGCCAGTTTCTCGGACCGCGATCCGCTCTACGAGGACGCGATCCGGGCGGTCCTGGCCAGTCAGCGCGGCAGCGTTTCGATGCTGCAACGCAAGCTCGGAGTCGGTTACACGCGCGCCGCGCGTCTGGTCGACTTCATGGCCGAAGACGGCATCGTCGGAAACTTCAAGGGAAGCAAGGCCCGCGAGGTCCTCATGACGCTCGAGGACTGGGAAAAGCAGCTGGGCGCCTGAGCATGCGCCGAAGGAGGTCCGCCATGGCGGCTGAAAAGACCGAGAGTACCGAGTCTCGAATCGCGAACTGGGCCCCGCTGGCGGGCCTCGGGATCTGCACGACCTGGATCATCTACCTCGCCGCAACACAGATCCGCGACGGCAGCGGCGCGCTCCAGGCCCCGGCCCGCGGCGTCGTCGATTCCATCCTGCTGGCTCCGGCCCGGTCACTCGGCGCCACCAGCGCCTACCTTCTGCTGCTCTGTCTCGGCAGCCTGGCCTACCTGGTCTGGACCAGGAGGCGGGTCAATCAGCTGCCCCGCCGCGCGATCGGCCTGCCCCTGCTGCTGCTGGGGCTCTCGGCGCTCGCGGCTCTCGCCGGTGACGAAGGCCGGCTCTGGGGCGGCATCTTCGGCGCGATCCTCCGCGATTCCTTTCTGGTCTTCGGCAAGCCCCTGGCCCTGCTCATGTCGCTCGGGATCCTGGTCTTCGGCCTGATCATGTCCCGAGATTGGTTCTTCTTCGACGACATTCGCCGCTTCGTCGGCGGCGGGCGGGCCGCGCCCGCCTTCGCCCTCGGCATGGGCGGCGCCGGCGTGACTCTCCGCGATCGAGCTCCGACCGGGCGCGGTCGCGGCGCTCTGCAACTGGGCGAAGAGCCGCAGGACGACCTCGAGCGCAG
>JBFIHP010000588.1:0-2962 GCA_041601735.1 Planctomycetota bacterium
GCATCGTGATGCGGCCCGGCGGGATCATCTCCGGCGCGGTCCGCGACGAGAGCGGCCGCGCCATCGCGGGGGTCAAGGTCACCCTCAACCGGAATAACGTCTACGAGTGGGATTCGAGCGGCGACGCCGGGGCGAGGCATGCTCTGAGCGATGCCGAGGGTCGCTTCGTCTTCGACCGCCTCTCGGAGGGTCAGTACCGGGTCTCGGCGATGGCGCGAGGTTTCGCGACGGTCTACAGGAGCGGGATCAAGCTGGTGGGGGCCGCGCATGCCGAGGGCAACGATCTCGTCCTCAAGGAAGGCGGGGTCGTGAGGGGGTCGGTGAAGACGCCGGAGGGCGAAGCGGTTCCCGAGGCCTGGGTGCAGCTCAACAGCAGCTCGAGCTGGGGTCGGGCGCGGTCGAACGCCGCCGGCGAGTACCAGATCAACAACGTCGGCGAGGGCCCGTACTGGGTCACGGCGACCGCGCCCGGCTTCTCTCGCGAGCGCAAGTCGAAGGTCTTTCCCGTCGATGGACGGATCGACTTCGAGCTGCGTCGCGACGGCTACGTCTGGGGCCGAGTCCTGACCGGCGAGGCGGAAACGCCGGTGAGGCAATTCCGCGTCGAATTGCAGCAGGAGACGAGCCGCAACGGCTCGACCAGCTGGCGCCGCAAGAGCCAGGTCCAGGTGAACGACCCCGAAGGCAAGTTCAAGATCTACGCTCCGGACGGCTCCTACCGGCTGGTGGTGACCGCAAAGGGATTCATCCGCAAGGAGATCGACAACGTCGCGCTCTCGGTCGATGCCGACCCCGAGGAGATGACGGTCGAAGTGGTGCCGGGCGGCGCGGTGGAGGGCTGGGTTCGCGACGAGCTGGGGCAGGCCATGCCGTGGATCCAGGTCTACTACCGCGAGGGCAAGGACGGGCGATTCAGGCGGGCCGGAAACACCGAACAGGACGGCTACTACTACGTCGATTCGCTTCCCAACGGGAGCTACGAGTTCGTCTTTGACCGCCGCGGCAGGATGCCCCTCGGTCTGCACGAGTCGGTGCAGGTCTACGGCGGTGACATCGCGCGCCTCGATCACCAGCACCAGGACCCGACGATGCTCGTCTTCCGGCACGTCATGCCCGAGGAGGCCCGCAACGCGCCGCGCTGGATGCGCATCCGCGTCACCAGCCTGGACGGTCGTCCGCTGAGCATCTCGACGAGGCGCTGGACCCCGGACGGCGGCGACAATCAGCTCAGCGCGACGATCGATTACCACCTCAACCGCGGCCAGAGCACCATGGCGCGGGAGCTCCCTCCCGGCGACTACGAGATCGAGATCACGGCCAAGGGCTTCGATACCATTCGCGAGCAGCTGAGCATCCGCGCTCGCGACGACCTCGAGTTTCCGGTCGAGATGAAGCGGACGGAGAGCGGTTCCCGGTGAAGCGCGCGCTCCTCGTCTACGGCGCCTTCCTCGTGGCCGGGCTGGCCTTCCTGGGCTGGCGCCTCGTCAAGCTGACGCCGCCGCCGGGCGGGCTCGAAGATCTCGAAGAACCCGGGGCGCCGCGCTGGGAGAGGCCGGCCGACGAGAGCCTGCCCTTCCCCTACGATCTCGGCGGCCGGATCGCCGCCTATCGCGCCTTCTCCGGCCTCGGCGAGGGCGCGGAGCCGCGCTTCTGGCTGAAGGGCAATCTCCAGGTCATCGTCGACGACGACTGGAACGACGGCCGGCCGCGCTACCGGATGGCGACCCTGCCGCGCCAAGAGCTCGAATCCCTGATGCGCGCTCTCGCGCTTCTCGAGGCGGCGGAAACCGCCGATGGCATCCCGCTCGAGCGCCGCGATCGTGACGGTCTGAGCGAGTCGCGCGTCGTGGATCGCGCGAAGCTCGCAGCCCTCATCGACAAGGCCCTCGAAGGCAGGGACCGAAAGCCCTACACTCCCCAGGCGCTCGAGATCCTGAGCGAGCCGCTCACGGTCGGTGCCGCGACCCGTCCCTGGCCCACGCGCAGTCCCTCGTTGCGGTCGCTGCTCGATCCCTCCGACCGGATCGTCACGCGGCCGAACCGGGTGGCGGCGATCCTGGCCGAGGTGGGCGCGGGCGGCGACTTCGAGCAGGACGAGGTTCGCGCCCGCATCCGGGTGAGAGTGCTGACCGACCGACCATGAAGACCCCTGCAGCGGCTCTCGCCGTCCAGCTTCTGATCATCGCCCTGAGCCTGACTCCGATCGTCGTGGCATTCCGCCTCGAACCGGACGGCCGCGGGCACGGCACCCACGAACAGCTCGGCTGGGAGCCCTGCGGTTGGCTGCAGGTCCACGGGCGCCCCTGCCCCACCTGCGGCATGACGACGGCCTTCGCCAACGGCGTTCGCGGTCGCCTCGGCGCGGCCTTCATGGCGAATCCCGCCGGTCTCCTTCTCGTCCTGCTCTGCTTCGCCGTGCCGCTCTACATCATCCGGTCCTGGCTGCTCGGCCTGCCGCCCGGGCGCTTCTTCTACGGCCCCCTCGGCAGGCTCTGGCCCGCGATCCTCCTGCTGGCCGTGCTCGTGGGCTGGGTATTCAAGCTCGCGGTCTTCGCGGGCTGAACGAAGGCCGGACGACGATCGACCCCGGCTGCCGGAGCGTCGCGCGGGGGCGAGGGCCCGGTCCCTCGGCCGGAGGCGCCTGGCTTCGGCCTAGCGTTCCTCGCCCAACGAGGCCAGGATGCGGAGATAGGAGTCGTAGCGCCCCTCGCTGATCTCGCCCTTCTCGACCGCGGCCTTCACCCCGCAGCGATCCTCGTGGTCGTGCGTGCAGGTACGGAAGCGACAGGCCCCGAGGTGGGCACGGAACTCCGCCATGTGATGCGAGAGTTCCCAGGGTTCGAGGTCGAGGACGCCGAACTCGCGCACGCCCGGGGTGTCGACGACCCAGCCGCCCTGCTTGAGCGGCAGAAGGTCGGCGCGCGTCGTGGTGTGCCGGCCCTTGCCCGTGAGCTGCGAGACC
>JBFIHP010000589.1:0-2961 GCA_041601735.1 Planctomycetota bacterium
ACGAGCTGTTCATGGCTCTGTTCTGCCGGGGCCACTGCCTGCTGATCGGGGTGCCGGGACTGGCCAAGACCCTGATGATCTCGACCCTGGCCGATGTTCTGTCTCTGTCCTTCAACCGCATCCAGTTCACCCCCGACCTGATGCCCTCCGACATCACCGGCACGGAGGTGATCCAGGAGGACAAGAGCACGGGCAGCCGGAGCTTCAAGTTCATCGCCGGGCCGATCTTCGCCAACGTGATCCTCGCCGACGAGATCAACCGGACCCCGCCGAAGACCCAGGCCGCCCTGCTCGAGGCCATGCAGGAGCACCAGGTCTCGGCCGCGGGCACGCGCCACCCCCTGCCCCGCCCCTTCTTCGTGCTGGCGACCCAGAACCCGATCGAGCAGGAGGGCACCTATCCCCTGCCCGAGGCCCAGCTCGACCGCTTCATGTTCATGGTGCACGTTGATTATCCGACCGCCGACGAGGAGCTGCGGATCATCCAGCAGACCACCTCGGACTACGTCGGCGACGTGCAACAGGTGCTGAGCGGCGAGGAGATCGAGGTGCTCCAGGATCTCGTCCGCCGGGTCCCGGTGAGCGACCACGTCGTGCGCTACGCGATGGAGTTCGCCCGCCGCACCCGCGTGCAGACGGACGAGGCCGCCGACTTCTGCAAGGAATGGCTCGCCTGGGGCGCCGGTCCGCGCGCCTCGCAGTACCTCATCCTCGCGGGCAAGGCCCGGGCCGTCCTCTCGGGACGCCACTTCGTCTCCGGCGAGGACATCCGCGCCGTCGCGAAGCCGGTGCTCCGGCACCGCATCATCGTCAACTTCAGCGCGGAGGCCGAGGGCATCAGCTCGGACACCGTGATCGAGAAGCTGATCGAATCCGTCCCGCGCAACGAGAGCGAGATCACGTCCGATGGCAGACTATCGAAGGTACTTGGATCCGAAGACCCTCAATAAGGTCGCCGGGCTCGAACTGAAGGCCCGCCTGATCGTCGAGGGATTCGTCTCGGGACAGCACAAGAGCCCCTACAAGGGGAGCTCGGTGGAGTTCCGTGAGCACCGCGAGTACGTCCCGGGCGACGACATCCGCTTCATCGACTGGAAGGTCTACGGCAAGTCCGACCGCTACTACATCAAGGAGTACGAGGAGGAGACCAACCTCAAGGCCTACGTCGTGGTGGACACCTCGAAGTCCATGGACTTCGGCTCGGACGGGATCACCAAGCTCGAGTACGCCAAGTACGTCGCGGCCTCGCTCTGCTACCTGATCAGCCAGCAGCAGGACGCCAGCGCGCTGGTCCTCTGGGACGACGCCCTGCGCAAGTTCCTGCCGCCGGGCAACAACCCGCTCCACCAGAAGGGCATCTTCCAGTCGCTCTCCGAGACCGAGGCGAACGGCAAGACCGACGTCGGCGCGCTCTTTCACGACATCGCCGAGCGCGTGCGGCAGAAGTCGCTCATCATCGTGCTCTCGGATCTCTTCGACGACGACCGCCGGGGGCTCATGCGCGGCCTCAGGCACATGCGCTTCAAGGGTCACGACGTCATCGTCTTCCACGTGCTCGACCGCGCGGAGATCGACTTCCCCTTCGACCGGATGACGCTCTTCGAGGGCATGGAGACCGACGACCGCCTGCTCGCCGACCCGAAGGCGCTGCGGCAGGCCTACCTCGACGAGTTCCAGGCCTTCGCCCACGAGGTCGAATCGGGCTGCCTCGCCAGCGGCATGGACTACGTGCGTCTCGCCACCGACCGCCCGCTCGACGTGGCGCTCTCGAGTTATCTCGCCGCCCGGGCCGGAACCCGGTAGCGCCGACGGAAAGGAACGACAGACTCGATGTTCGGATCACCCGGAATGCTCTGGTGGGGCGCGGCGGCAGCAGTACCCATCATCATCCATCTGCTCTCGCGGCGCCGCTTCAAGCGCGTGCCCTGGGCGGCCATGGACTTCCTGCAGCGCGCCTTCAAGAAGACGCGCAAGCGGCTCCGCATCGAGAACCTGCTCCTCATGCTGCTCCGGGCCGCGGCGCTGGTCTTCATCGCGCTCGCGCTCGCCGATCCGCGGTCGGCCTCGGGCGGTCTCTTCTCCGGTGACGGTTCCGGCCGCAACGCCGTGATCATGCTCGACACCTCGTTCAGCATGGGCCTGCGCGACAGCCGCGACTACGCGGCCTTCGATCGGGCTCGCGCGCGCGCCTTGCAACTGGTCGAGAGCCTCGACGCGGAGGCCGACACGGCGGCGCTCGTCGTCTACGGCAATCCCGCGCGCCTCGTCGTGCCCATGAGTCGCGAGATCGCGAGCCTGAGGGCCGCCATCGAGAACCTCGAACCCGGCGACGTCGGCACCGATCTCCTCGGCGGCCTCAAGATCGCCAACGGTCTGGTCCAGGAGCTGGGCATGAGGGAATCCGGCGGCGGCGCCGACGTCTGGGTCTTCGGCGACCTGCAGCGCGAGGCCTTCCTGGCCGAGATCGCGCCCGAGGACGGCGAGACGGGCGGCGTCGACGTGCCCGACCCCCTCTTCGAGAAGACCTTCCGCGATCTGCGCGATGCCGGCGGCGAGGTCTACCTCGTTGACCTCGGTGACGGCGAGGAGCGCCCCGACAACGTCGCGGTCGTGGACATCAGCCACCGCGGCAAGGCCCTGGTCAGCGGCATCGCCACCGAGTTCGAGGTGCGGGTGCGCAACTTCGGCTCCGGCACCGCCAGCGGCGAACTGCAGTTCTTCGTGGACAGCGAGGAGGCCTTCGTCCGCCGCGAGCGCATGCCCGACCTGAAGGGCCTCGACGGCGCCGTGGAGTCGGAGACCGAGGCGGCCCTCGTCTTCGATGCGACCTTCGATCGACCCGGCTGGCACCACGTGGCGGCCCGCTGGGTCGACGACGGCCTGAAGACCGACAACATGCGCCGCTTCGCCTTCGAGGTGCGCGATCGCATCCGTGTCCTCCTGGTCGACGGTTCGGGCGCG
>JBFIHP010000590.1:0-2958 GCA_041601735.1 Planctomycetota bacterium
CGCGACCGACGAGTCCGGCCCCCTGAGATCGGTGGAGAAGCGGCTCGACCTGTCCCGGGCCATCGGCCCGGAGACCCTCGAGGAGCCCGCCGAGGCCTGGGCCGCCTGCAGGCGTCGGATCGCCGGGAATCCCCGCTACAAGGGCCTCGACCTCGCGCCGCAGCTGGGACTCATCCCCCTCGGCCCCGATCCCGATTCCGGGCTCGAGGAGTTCCTCCACTGGCTGACCCACAAGGGCCCGATCCCCCGGCGCGACGAGCGCGGGAAGATCGCGGTCACCGAGGAGCTCGGCATCGTCTTCGTCCTCGTGCCGCCGGGCCGCTTCCTCATGGGCGCCCAGGCCGAGGACGCCGAGGCGCCGAACCACGATCCCGGCGCGGAGGAGGACGAGGTCCCGGTGCACGAGGTCGCGCTCGGGGCCTACCTGCTCTCGAAGTACGAGATGACCCAGGGTCAGTGGCGCCGCCCCATCGGATCGAACCCGAGCCGCTACCCCGCGGGTCTCCGCGTCCTGCCCTCCCTCCCGGAGATCGACGAGCGCCACCCGGTGGAGAAGATCTCCTGGCTCGAGGCCCAGACCCTGCTCCCGCGGCTGGACCTCCAGCTCCCGACCGAGGCCGAGTGGGAGCGCGCGGCGCGCGCCGACGGCCATCTTCGCTTCGCCGGCTGCAACGAGACCTCGGAGCTCGCGCGCTTCGCCAACCTCCGCGGCGAGGAGATGGAGGTCGTCGGCCTCACCGGCGTGGAGCCCGGCCATCGCGACGCCTTCGTCGTGCACGCGCCCGTCGGCTCCTTCCTGCCCAACGCCTTCGGCTTCCACGACATGTCCGGCAATGTGCGCGAGTGGTGCCTCGACGGCAGCGGCGATCGCTACACCGACAAGCCCGGACCTCGCGGCTTGCGCGACGACCCGGCCAGGTCCTCCGGCCGCATCGACCGGGGCGGCAGCTTCTTCCACCCCTCCTTCATCGCCCGCATCGCGAGCCGGGTCGATAGCGCCGCCGACCTCCGCAGCAACGACCTCGGCCTCCGCCCCTCGCGAATGATCCGCTGACCATCCGTCCTCGACTTCTGCACGACACCACTGCTCGCGCCCCCCGAAGGCGGTGGGAGGCGGATCACCGGTTGCTCGCCAGGCCGCCGGCCCCCTTCGTCATCAGCCAGACGACCAGGACGAAGGCGGCGACGATCAGGATCGACCCGAGGATCAGCCTGACTCTCGACATCGGAAACTACCTGCGAAGAAGGGGAACCAGGGTCCCTGCAGGGCCGCCGCGATCTCGGACCGCACGAACCGGAACGCGCCTGATCATCCTCCCCGATGGGGACGATTCACCTGGAGCCCCGAGCTCGCTCGGCCGTCTCGCAGAGCTCGCTCTCGGATCCGCGAGCGCCGCAGGATCGCCGCCTTGACGGAGCGGCATTCGGACACCCTCGAGTAGCCATGGCCGGCCTGTCAGGCCGGCGCTCCCGGTGGCGCGCCGCTTCGACCGGGCGGCACGCGAGTTGGCGCGAGTTCGGGTCAGAGGACGCCGAGGGAGCCGGGGAGTTCGGGGGCGAGACCGAAGGCGGGGTGGGCGCCGGAGGCTTCGAGCTGGTCGAGGTCGGCGCGGGGGGTCGGCGGGCAGAGGAAGGCGAGATCGAAGTCGCCGCGACGGGCCTCGAGGACGATGTCGCCGAGGTCGCCGCCGATGTCGATCTGCTCGCCTCGGTCGAGCCCCGCGGTGAGCGGCAGGATGACGTCCTCGTCGATGCGCTGCGCGCTCTGACCGTCGAGGCCCTCGCGGCCCTGGAGGTCGAGCTTCCAGAGGAAGGCCCCGCCGCGGGCGATGGCCGCGACCCAGCCCGGACCGCGCCGGTCGAGCTCGGCGATGAGAGCGGCGCTGTCGTCCATGACCGCGATGGGCTCGGCGCCGACCGCGGTGAGGAAGGGCATGAGGCCGGCGCCGCGCTCGGGCGGCAGACGGAGGAGCTTGCGGATCGCGGGCCGGGGCTCGCGGGCGCGGTCGACGAGGAGCGCGAGCTCGCGGGCGCGCGGACCGCCGACCCGGCCCATGGCGACGCGACCGATCGAGATCGGGTCCAGCGCCGCGAGGAGTTCGGCGTCGGGCAGGCAGCGGATCTCGAGACCCTCGCCGCAGGCCAGCACCTCGCCCATCGGTTCGAAGTGCGCGAGATCGGCGCGGAACACGGGAGCGCCGCCGCCGGGGCCCTCGATCAGGACCTCCTCCAGCTCGGCGCGACCGGGGTCGTCGAAGCCGAGGATCTCCTGGGAGCAGAGCAGGCTCAGCTGCTCGCCGTCACGGATGACGAGGGCGTGGTCGTTGTGGAAGGCGTCCGGGAGCGGGTCGCCGTCGGGCAGGAGGATGCGGGACCAGGCCATGTTCAGGAGCCTCCCTCGGCATCGACGTGGCTGACCGAGATGACGCCGTCGAGCGAGCACAGGGCCGCCAGGAGACTCCCGGAGGGCTTGTCGTCGAGGTTGAAGACCGCGAGGGCCTCGCCGCCGGCCTCCTTCCTGCCGAGCGACATGTTGCCGACGTTGACGCCCGAGGCGCCGAGCGCGCCGGCGATCTGGCCGAGGACGCCGGGGCGATCCTGGTTCACGACGATGAGCATGTGGCCCTCGGGCACGGCGTCGATGTTGTGGCCGCCGAGGCGTACGACCCGGAGGTTGTGACGACCGAAGGTCGTGCCCGCGATGGCGCGCTGGCCGCCTTCCCCGTCCAGCACGAAGTAGAGCAGGTTCTGGAAGCTCTTGTGGGAGTCGTGCGTGACCTCCTCGATGTCGAGGCCGAGCTCGGCGGCGCGTTCGCGGGCGTTGAGTTCGTTGACGTCCTCGCCGAGGAAGGGCCCGAGGTAGCCCTTCAGGAAGTAGGCGGTGAGCGCCCGAACGTTGCGGGTCGGAGCCGTGCCGTAGTAGCGGGCCGAGAGCCGGGTCGAGCGGCCGTTCAGCCC
>JBFIHP010000591.1:0-2957 GCA_041601735.1 Planctomycetota bacterium
GCACCTCGCGCCGCTGCCGGACCGACGCCTCGATGATCCGAGCGGCGTCGAGATCTTCGTCTGTGCCCACTGCGGCGGCGAGATCGAGGGGCAGCCGCACTACCATCCGGAGCCCAGCGGCTTCGACTTCTGGCAGTTCGCGCTGGAAGAGGAGAAGAAGCCCGCCGGCAAGGACGACAAGAAGGACGACAAGGAGCCCACGAAGCCGAAGGAGCCGAAGTTCGATCCCTCCATGGAGGAACTCGTCCGCGTGCTCGAGGGCAAGCTGCCCGTCCGCATCGAGGTGCACCGCGCCGCCGACATCCGCAACCTCATCGCCCTCATGAAGCGCCGCCCGATGCGCGCGATCCTCGAGGGCGTGACCGAGGGCTGGATGGTCGCGGATCAGATCGCCGCGGCCGAGTTGCCCGTGGTCCTCTACGGTGACCTCGTGACTCCGACCCAGGAGGGCGGCGGCCCGGGCCCGAGGATCGAACTCCCGCCGGGTATCCCGCCCCAGTTCATCCCCATGTTCCTGGAGCAGATGCGCCGGCAGGCTCCGGCCGAGCCCACTCCCGGCGAGTCCGTCCCCGATCTGGCCGCACGACTTGCCGCGGCCGGCGTCCCCGTGGTCATCGCGGCCTCGCGTGATGCCTCCGACGCCTCCTCCGCCTTGCTCCTGGCGGCGGCCCGCGCCGCGGGCCAGGGCCTCGATCGCGCGGCCGCGATCCGCGCCGTGACCCTGCAGGCCGCCCGCGTCCTGGGGCTCGACGATCTCGGCGAGCTCGAGAAAGGCCGCCGGGCCAGCTTCGTCGTCCTCGACGGCGATCCGCTCGCCAGCGGCACCCGCCTGCAGGCGATCTACGTCGATGGGAAGACCCACTACGAGAAGAAGTGATTTCGATGCCGACCAAGAACCCGAGATCGGGGAGTCGCGCCTGCGCTCTCCTGCTGATGCTCTTCTGCCTCGCGGCCCCGGCGATCGCCCAGGAACGTCTGGCCTTCCGCGCGCGTGAACTCGTCACCGGCGTCGGCCCCAGGGTCGAGAACGCCCTCATGCTCGTCGTGGACGGGCGCATCGAGGCGATCCGATCCGGCGGCGAGGTGCCGAAGGGCTACCGTCTCGTCGATCTGGGCGACGCCTGCATCGCCGCCGGCATGATCGACGTCGCCTCGAAGGCCACGGTCCCCCTCGACCTGAAGGAGGGCTCGCTGGCCGTCGATCTCGAGTCGCGCGCCGCCGAGGTGGTCGTTCCCGGGCACCGTGACCTCGGCCTTCTGCGGTCGGCGGGCGTGACCTCGGTCGTCGTCCTTCCCGACGACGCGGCGGTGATCTCCGGCTTCGGCGCCGTGATGAAGACCCTCGACGAGCCGGCCTTCGTCAGCCGCAAGGGGCCGGTCGCCCTGGCCCTGACCAACGACGTCAACAGCGACCGGCGCTTTCCGACCTCGTTCATGGGCGCGCTCAAGATGCTCGGTGACGAGCTGGCCAGGCCGGCCGCCCCCGAGATCAAGGAAGTCCGCGACGGCAAGCGGCCCGCGTTCTGCCGGGTCGCGACCGAGGTCGAACTCCGCGGCGCCCTGCGCACCATGCAGGCGCTCTCCTGTCCGCTCGTGCTGGTCACCGACGGCTCGCTCCGCGGCGTCCTCGATGCGGTCGGCGAGCGCAAGATCGACGTCGTCCTGCCGGCCGCGAACTTCGAGACCTCGAAGCGCGATCTCCTGCTGCCCGGTCAGGCCGCGGCGATGGGACATCGCGTCGCCCTCCGGGCGGACACGCCGTCGCGCGCGCCCGAGGCGCTGCGGCTCGGCGCCGCGCTCGCCGTGCACAACGGCATGGACGCCGAGGCCGCCTGGGCCGCGGTGACCACCGTTCCCGCGCGGATGGCCGGCGTGGCCGAGCGCATCGGCAGCCTGGCGGCCGGTCGCGATGCCGACTTCATCGTGCTCAGCGGCCATCCGATCGATCTGTCCTCGGTTCTCCGCAGGAGCTACATCGGCGGCAAGCTCGTCTACACCCGTCCTCCCCAGAAGGAGAAGGCCGACTCATGATCCGCGCGCTCTCTTCCCTCGGCGTCCTCCTTCTGCTCGCGGGTCTCCTGACCGCGCAGGGCGCCGTCGCCTTCCAGGTCGATCGCATCCACGTCGGCGACGGCACCGTTCACGAGCCCGGCATGCTGCTCGTGCGCGACGGCAAGATCGCCGCGGTCGGCAGCTCGATCGAGATCCCCCGGGGTACACCGGTCATCAAGCGTCCCGGCTGCGAGATCACCGCCGGCCTGATCGACGCGGCCGTCGTCGGTCTCGTCGCCGCCACCGAACAGGTGAGCGAGGTGATCCCCGAGATGCAGGTCGCGGACTCGATCGATCTCGGGCACGAACGCTTCCTGCGGCTCGCCCGCGAGGGCGTCACGACGGTCTTCGCCACCGCCACGACGGACTCCGTCATCGGCTGTCAGGGCGCCGCGCTCAAGACCGGCAGGATCGCGACTCTTCTCGACGCCGCCGGCGACTGCAAGCTGACCCTCAACAAGGACCCGTCCTCGCGCAACGGCGGCCCGCGCCGCAACTCCTCGCCGACGGTCTTCACGCGCCGGCCGACCTCGCAGATGGGCGTGGTCTACGTGGCCCGCGACGCCTTCATGCGCGCCGCCGACCTGAGGGACCGGGGTCTGAAGTACGCCCCCGGCAGCGCCGACGAGGTCCTCGGTCGAATCCTGGCCGGCAAACACGGGCTGCGCGTCCGCGCCGAGGAGCAGTACGAGATCGCCGCCGCGATGCGCATGGCCGCGGAGTTCGGCTTCCGATTCACCCTCGAGGGCGGCGACGAGTCCTGGCGACTCGCCGAGGAGCTGGGCAAGGCCCGCATCCCGGTCGTGCTCGGGCCGGTTCGCGCTCCCGAATCGGCGGGCGGCGGCAGCGGCCGTTTCCGTCGGTCCGAGCCGAAGACGCGCGATGCCACCAGCTCGCGCTCCAGC
>JBFIHP010000592.1:0-2953 GCA_041601735.1 Planctomycetota bacterium
CAACGCCTGGCACGGCAGCGGCCCCCTGGTGATCGAGGCCGACGAGAGCGACAAGAGCCTGGTGCGCTACCATCCCGGCCTCGCCGTCGTCCTCAACCTCCATCTCGACCACGACGAGCCCGCGGCCATCCTGCCGGTCTTCCGCCGCTTCCTCGACCAGAGCCGCGGCGCGAAGCTCGTCTCCGAGGACGAGGAGCTGGCCTCGCTCCGTCCCGGGGCCGAGGTCTTCGGGCTCTCCGCTTCCGCCGATCATCGCGCCGAGGACCTCGAAGAACAGGCCGAGGGCTCGCGCTTTCGCTACCGCGGGGTCCCGGTCGAGCTGAACCTCCCGGGCCGCCACAATCTGTTGAACGCCCTGGCGGCCCTGGCCGTGGCCGGGCTCTCCGGCGCCGATCTTGCGCTCGCGGCCGAGGGCCTTCGGCGCTACCGCGGCGTCGCGCGGCGCTTCGAGATCCTGGGCCGGCCTCGCGGCATCGAGGTGGTGGACGACTACGCTCACAACCCGGCCAAGATCGAAGCCGCCCTGCGCACCGCGCGGGCGCGCTGTGATCGCCTGCTGGCGGTCTTCCAGCCCCACGGCTTCGGCCCGACGAAGTTCATGCGGAAGGACTACGTCGAGGCGATCCGCCGGGTGCTCAGGCCGGACGACCTTTTCTGGTTCCTGGAGATCTTCTATGCCGGGGGCACGGTGACGAAGGACATCTCCTCGCGGGAGCTGGTCGCCGATCTGGAGGCCCTCGACCTCCGGGGGCGTTTCGCCGCCGATCGCGCGGATCTCAACCGCCAGATCCTCGCCGAGGCTCGCCCGGGCGACCTCATCCTCATCATGGGCGCGCGCGACCCGAGTCTGGGCGCCGTGGCCCGGGGTCTCGCGGCGCTGCTCGCCCTCTGAGGGCCGACGGGGTGAGGACCGGGCCGGCACTTGGTAGGCTCGGCGACCCAGCTTTCGGAGGCCTTGATGAGCGACGACTTGCTTCCCGCGGTCGAGATGGAGACCGGACCGGAGCCCCAGGGCAGCGTCATCTGGCTGCACGGCCTGGGCGCCGACGGCCATGACTTCGAACCGATCGTGCCCATGCTCGGCATCGACGAGCGGCGGCCCGTCCGCTTCGTCTTTCCCCACGCGCCGGCCATCCCGGTCACGATCAACCTCGGCACCGTGATGCCCGCCTGGTACGACATCCTCACGATGGACCTGAAGCGCAAGGTCGATGAGGAGGGCGTCCGCCGTTCGGCCGGCTACCTCGCCGCGCTGATGCGGCGCGAGAACGAGCGCGGCATCCCCGACGAGCGCATCATCCTGGCCGGCTTCTCCCAGGGCGGTGCGATCGCGGTCCACGTCGCGCTTCGCCACGAGAAGAGGATTGCGGGCCTGATCGCGCTCTCGACCTATCTCGTCTGCGAGGACACGCTCCCCGCCGAGCAGGCCGGCGTCTCGAAGGGACTGCCGGTCTTCCAGGGCCACGGCAGCGCCGACCCGATGGTCACCTTCGACCGCGGTCGCCACCTGCACGAGAAGCTCGTGGAACTCGGCCTCGAGGTGGACTTCCGCTCCTACCCCATGGGCCATCAGGTGGTCATGGAGGAGATCGAGGCGATCGGAGCGTTCATCAACGCCCGCATGTCGGAGGTCGCCGCCGGATGAGCCAGGTCAACGAGCAGAACCTCGTCTGGATCGACCTCGAGATGACCGGTCTCGAGATCGAGACCCGCACGATCATCGAGATCGCCACCATCATCACGGACCCCCAGCTGAACGTCCTCGCCGAGGGGCCGGACCTCGTCATCCACCAGCCGGACGAGCAGCTCGAAGCGATGGACGCCTGGAACACGGCCCATCACGGCGGCTCGGGCCTCACCCAGGCCGTGCGCGAGTCCACCATCTCGGTCACCGAGGCCGAGGACGCCACCCTCGAATTCCTGCGCGCCTGGGTGCCGCAGGGCATCTCCCCGCTCTGCGGCAACAGCGTCCACAACGACCGGCTCTTCCTGGCGAAGTTCATGCCGCGGCTGCACGACTACATGCACTACCGCAACATCGACGTGAGCACGGTGAAGGAGCTCGGCAAGCGCTGGTACGGCGAGCAGGTCGTGCCGCCGAAGAGCGGCGGCCACCGCGCGCTGGCCGACATCCGCGAGTCGATCGAGGAGCTTCGCCACTACCGCAGGCTGCTCTTCCGCGCCGAGCTCGAGGCCCCCGAACAGGGCGAATGAGCGCGACCGGCTCCGATCATGACCTCATCGTCGTGGGCGCCGGCGCCGCCGGCCTCTTCGCCGCTACCGAGGCCGCGAACCGTGGCCTGCGGGTCCTCCTGATCGAGAAGATGAAGAAGGCGGGGGTGAAGATCCTCGCCAGCGGCGGCACCCGCTGCAACGTCACCTCCACCCTGCCCATCCGCGAACTCGGTCGCTTCTTCGGCAAGAAGGGCGAGCGCTTCCTCCGCTACGGCCTCCACGAATGCGGCCCGCTCGACGTGCGGCGGTTGCTCGACGAGGAGGGCGTGGCGACGGCCGAGCATCCGATGGAGAAGGTCTTCCCGGTCTCCGGCCGCGCCGGCGACGTGCTGCGCGCCTTCCTGCGTCGGCTCGAGCGGAGCGGCGCCGAGCTCGCGACCGACGAGGGCCTCCGCGCCCTCCTCCCGCTCGCGGAGGGCGGCTTCGAGCTGCGCACCAGCGAGCGCAGCTTGCGCGCGCCGCGCGTGATCGTCACCTCGGGCGGCAGGTCCTACCCCAAGGCCGGCACCATCGGCGAGGGCTACGACTGGCTCCGGAGACTCGACCTCGAGATCGTGCCGACGCGGCCGGCGCTGGTCCCTCTCGTCGTGAAGCAGGACTGGCTGCGCGCCCTCACCGGCATCGCCGTCGCCGACGCCGTCGTCGAGGCGATCGACGAGCGCGACCGCGCGGTCTTCAGCCGGAGGCGCCCCGTGCTCTTCACCCACCGCGGCCTGTC
>JBFIHP010000593.1:0-2949 GCA_041601735.1 Planctomycetota bacterium
GGCGGCGGCGTCGTGCCCCTTCTCGTCTCGAGCCTGAAGAACAACGACTGGCGGATCCGCTGCGGCGTCGCCTGGGCTCTCGGGGAGCTGCGCGAGCAGTCCGCCTTTCCGGAGCTCCAGAAGTCGGCGCACGACATCGCCAACCGGATCAACGCCCGGCCCTTCTTCGATGCGATGGTGAAGATCGATCCGATCAAGGCCACCGCCGAGATCCTCGGCTTCGTGTCGTCCACCGACGCCCGCGTCGCCAAGGACGCCTTCGAGGCGCTCCCGGCGCAGATCGACACGCGCTTCGAGCCGCGTATCGTCGAGCTGGCGCGCGACGCCGATGCGACGGTGCGTCAGCGCGCCTTGCTCCTTACCCGACACCTCAGCCGCCCGGCCGGCACGGATCTGTACTTCGAGGCGCTGGCCGATCCGGCGCCGCGCGTCGCCTGCATCGCGCGCGACCTGCTCGCCGATCGGAACGATCCGGCCGTCCACGATCGGCTGCTGTCTACTCTCCTCGAGGCCGCTCTACGCCCGGCCGGCTACTCCGCGCTCGCGCTCGTGATGATCGAGGACCGCAGCAACCGCGTCCTCTTGACCGAAACGCCCGAGCTCAAGCGTCGGCTCCTCGTCTTCCTCAACGTCCGCGGCGAGTTCGAGAACGCGGTCGGCGCCATCGCCTTCGCCAACATCTCGATGCGCAGCAGCGATCCGGAGATCCGCGCCTTCGCCGACGGGTCGCTGATGGACATCCTCCTCGGCAGCGCAGCGGGTGGGCTGATCTTCCGTGATTACCATGCGGTCAAGACCCTGGCGTTCCGCAAGGCCGCCGAGGTCTCCGGCGAGAACTTCGGCGAGGACGCCGACCGCTGGCTCGCCTGGCGTCGCGACACCCGCGAGACCTTCCGCGCCCGGCGCGAGTTGCGCCGGCTCCGGGACGAGGACCTCGCACGCATGCTCTTCCGCTACTCGCGGCGCGTCGGGGACCGGAGCCTGAGCGTCGCCATCAAGGCCGGGGAACCCGGCGACGACCTCTATCAGGTGATCAGGCCGGTCTACGTCGATCTCGACGAAATCCGCGCCCTGGCCGGCGAGCTCGATCGGCTCGAGTTCTTCAAGAAGCGCGGCATGCAGCGCGATGCCGACTGGGCCGGCGACTTCGTCGACGTGAGCGTGACGGTCGATGCCGCCGAGTTCCGGCGTGCGCATTACGGCGCAGCACCCGAGGATCTCGTCGAACTCGAGGGCATCGTGCGTCGGATCGTCGAGAAGGAACGCTGGCAGAGCTTCTTCGGCTCGACACCCGCCAGTCAGTTTCGCTCCTGGTTCCTCGAGCAGCGCGGCCTGCTCGACGCCAAGGCGAACGAGGCCGAGCGACTCGCCGCCGTGGCGGAGCTCGCGCTCGATGCCTATCCGGGCTCGGCGCCGCAGGCGCGCCGCGAGGCGCTCGCGGCCTGGCGCGCTGCCGGTCCTGCCTTCCTTGCCGGCCGAGGCGATCGCTTCCTCGCGCTCCTCGGCGACCGCGAGATCCGCCCCGAGCGTGCGACGGAGCTGCTGGACGTCCTGGCCGAGCGTCCGGGGCTCGACACCACCGCCACGGTCGTGAAGGCCCTGCCGCTGTTCAGCGCCGAGGGTCGCAAGGCCGCCCTCGCCTTCCTCGCGCGCCGGCCGAGCGCGGAGATCGTGGCCCTCGAGAGCGAGGGGCAGCCCGAACTCGGTGCGCTCCTGGTCGAGGCCCTCGCCGCGCGTACGGCCGAACCCGGCGTCGTCGCCCGCATCATCGGACTCCTCGGCAGCCCGGACCCGCGCGTCCTGCAGGCCGTTCGCGGCGTCTTTCCGGAGGGCGCCCCTCCGGCGCTGCTCCAGGCCCTTCGCGCCGAGGTCGCGGCGGCCGAGCCGTCGCGGCGATTCCGGCTGATCGAGATCTGGGGTGCGATCACCGCGGCCGACGACCTCGCGGATCTCGAGGTCTGGTTCGGCGAGGGCAGTCTGGCCCAGCAGCAGGCCGTCGTCCGCGCCCTCGGCCGGAAGAGCAGTCCCGAAGCGGTCGAACGGCTCTTCGATCTGGCGCGGACGAGCTCGAGCCGGGAGATCCGCCTCGAGGCCCAGGGCCTGATCGCCACATCGGAGAGCGCGGAGGTGAGGCAGCGGATGCGTCTCGCCCTGGGCGAGATCGAGGACGAGGAGCGGCTCCTCGAGTTCTTCCGGGCGGCCTCGGAGCTCTTCCGCGCCGACGCGGAGGCCGAGCTCGGCAAGTACCTCCTGGTGGACAAGCCGGTCCTGCGGCGCCAGGCCGCGTTGCTCCTGGCGCCCCGCCTCGTGACGTCCTGCATCCCCGAGCTGCTCGCCATGCTCCTCGACAAGACCGAATCGAGTCGGGCCTGGGAGTACCTCGAGCTGATCACCTGCCGTGAATTCGCGGCGATCAGCGCCGAGGAGGCCTACGTCGCCTACGAGCGGTTCTGGAAGGAGCACAAGGAGGAGGAGCAGAGTCGCTGGTTCATGACGGCCCTCGACAACCAGGGGATGCCCTCGTCGAACCTGCTCGGTTACCTCAACGGCAACATGCGCGACCTGCGCTCGATCGCCCTGCTCCTGAAGACCCTCCAGAGCGACAAGTGGTTCCTGCGCGTGAACGCGCACATCCACCTCGGCCGCATCCGCGGAGAGCCCCTGGGCCGGCTCGCGCGCAACTCGACGCCGGCCGAGATCGAGCGGGTCCGCAACCGCTGGAACGAGTGGTACAAGGCCCTCCTCGCCGACCTCTGAATTCCGAGCGCGATCGCATGTCGCGCACGATCGACGAGGGTGGCACCCTCCGTCCAGAAAACCCCCCATACGGTGCCTGGCACCATCCGCCGGAAATCTCCGTCATTCGGTGCCACCCTCATCGGACTTTGAAGCGCGATGAGGGTGGCACCGAGATGTCGAAATCTCTGGTGGAAAGTGCCTGGCACCGTA
>JBFIHP010000594.1:0-2949 GCA_041601735.1 Planctomycetota bacterium
AGGGGATGGTCCTCGACGAGGACGGTCGGCCCCTCGCCTTCGAGAACCTGGGAGTCCGGCTACCCGGCTGGGGCGCCGCGCCGATCGAGACCGAAACGGACCGGCTCGGGCGCTACGCGCTCGTCGTCCCCGACCTGGAGCCCCTGGTCAGGGGACGAGCCGCTCTCGGAAGGGGGGAGGAGCGGCTCGTGGGTCTGCCCTGGGAGGCCCGGGGCAACCGGGGCGCCCGACTGGTCCGGCCGCGCCCGGTCGGAAGGAGAGCTGCGCCGGCGGCGCCCCGGAAGGGCGCCGCGACGCTCGACGACTAGCGACCGACGTGGAGAGCGACACCCGTCGCGTTGAAGCGACGCTCCTCGCCCTCGTCCGCGAGGCGCCCGCTCGCCTCGACCTTGACCGGCTTCTCGGCTGCCTTCAGGCGGCCGATCTGGTCGGTGTCGAGGCCCTTCTCGGGCAGCGCGATCACGAGGCGCTTGCCCGCGGATTCGATGGTGATCTGCTTCGCCTCGGCCTTCACGAGGGTCCCGACCACGACGACCTCGCTCTCGGTCGCGACGCCGATCTCCCCCCGCGGGGCCTTCCGGGCCAGCGAGCCCAGCTCGATCACGGCCGGCTCGAGGATGCGCACCGCATCCGCGAACATCTTGAGCTTGGCCTCGTCGCCGACGATCTTCGCGACCTCCTCGGGACTCTTGCCGGCGTCCTCGGCCATGTGGCGGCGCTCCGCCTCGGTCATGATGACCGCGGAGGCGAGACCCTCCAGGACCACGTCGTGGCCCGCGAGATGGCGCGGCACGAAGAAGCCGTAGTCCTTGAACTTGACGAAGAGCTCGCGGCCGCCCTCGGCCATGGTCAGCCAGCAACCGGCCTTGGCGCAGACGGCGACGATGCGGCCCTCCATGCGGATGCGGCGGTCGGCGAAGGCGCTCGGATTCTCGGCGAGGTCGGCGAGGCGGACCGTGTCCTTCTCGGCGATGCCGAGGCGCTCGCCGTAGTCGGCCCAGAGGCCCTTCTTCTGGTCGTAGTTCACCGGCCAAGCGTTCTCGTCCAGCCACTTCTTCTTGGCGAGTTCGGGATCGGGGCTCTTGAAGGGCTTCTCGTCCTGGGCGAGCAGCGGCGCCGCGCCGACGAAGAGGGTCAGGATGAGGCAGAGGGTCGTTCGGAGCATGGTTTGTTCCTCGTGGTTGGGTGGGGCCGATTCCGCCGGCAGGTCACCGGCCGCGGCCCGGAAGATCCTAACGCCCGGGCCCGGATTTCGACAATCCGGCGCAACCTCGTGCCATGCGGCGTGTTGTCCCCGTTGTCCGAGGCCTCCGCCATCACCCGGGGCTCTCGACGACGAGGTCCTTCGACCCGTCTCCCGCACCTCCGGCAGGCTGATACGATTCGAATCCGGCCCGGTCCACCGGGACCGCGCCCTGCCCACGACGGCCCGTAGATCGGAGTTCCAGCATGAAGGTCGCCACGACCATCTTCCTCGTCATCTTCTCATTCTGCATCCCGGCCACGGCCCAGGACGGCATCAGATGGGAGAAGGACCTCGAGTCCGCGCTCGCGCGGTCCAAGGCCGAGAGGCGCCCGCTTCTCATCAGCATGCACACCTCCACCGAGGTCGCCTGTCAACGCATGCTCACGAAGATCTACACCGAACCCGAGGTCCAGGCTCGCCTCGCCGAGTTCGTCCTTCTCCCGACCTGCTTCGACAAGCACGAGGAGGAGAGGGCCGTCGTCGAGGGTGCCGAGGCCATGGTGAGTCCGCTCTTCAAGACCGTCGGATGCGACGCCCTCATGAAGAACGAGCAGGAGGTGCGCGACCGCTTCTTCGACAAGGCCGATGTGAAGGTGCCGCAGCACATCTTCGTCGATCCCGACGGCGAGATCTACATGACCAAGGTCTACGAGCTGAAGAAGGCCGCCTTCCTCGACCTGCTCAACCGCGCCCTCATCATGTACGGCGGCAAGGCATCGGAGGGCTTCGAGGAGGCGACCCGCCAGCTCTTCGAGGACGTCAAGAAGGGCGACGAGGAGACCCGCGAGAAGGCGGTCAAGGCCATCATCGAGCTGGGCGATCCCGAGAAGCTCGACGTGCTCTACCTCACCATCATCGGCATCAAGAACGAGGACGACCAGGGCGTCTGCATCCGGGCGATGGGCTTCGAAGAACTCGCCTCCGCGGCCGACATCGCCGCCAAGTTCCTCGACGAGAAGTCCGACTTCATCAAGAACTGCGCCGTCATCACCCTCGAGGAGATGAAGGCGACCCAGCACGAGGCGAAGATCCGGGGACTCCTCGACAAGACCCGCGACAAGCACCTCAAGAAGGACATCCTGCGCGCCCTCGGTCCGGCCGGCGGCAGCGAAGAGGCCAAGAAGGTGCTGCTCGACCACGCGGAGGACCGCGAGGACGACTTCCGCATCTCCTCCTACATGTCGCTCGGCCACTACATGGACGACACCAAGGTCCAGGAGTTCCTGCCCCAGCGCTACAAGAAGGAAGGCAAGGATCTCGCCGCCAAGACGGCCATCCTCTGGGCCTTCTCCACCTCCCGGAACGAGGACCTGATTCCCGTCGTCCAGGAGATGGTCGCGAAGGAACGGAACAAGCAGATCGAGGATGTCGCCGATCTTGCGATGAACCGCATGCGTCAGGGCGACGGGCCGCCGGACATGGGCGGCGGCCAGGGCGGCGGCCGCGGCCAGTTCATGCGCATGCGCAAGGCCCTCGCGCCCCTCTACGCCAAGGACAAGATCCTCCGGAATCGCGTCAAGGAGTGGCGCAAGTGGGGCGGCGGCGGCGGCCGCTGATCGCCGATCAAGGAGCGCCGGCCTGACGGGCCGGCTCTGGTCTTCTTCGTGAGGCCGACGAGCCGCTCTCTCCGAGCGATGTTGCCAGGTTGGGCTCGAGTCGCGTCCTGTGCGGTCTCCGGAGGCCACCCAGTGGAACGAAAAAAA
>JBFIHP010000595.1:0-2943 GCA_041601735.1 Planctomycetota bacterium
ATGTCGGCGATCTCGATCTTCTCCCCCATCAGGAACTTGTCGGTGAGCTCGTCGTCGGTCTCGGCGAGCTGCTCCTCGAGGATCGCCCGGTGCTTCAGCGCGGTCTCCTCGAGTTCGGCCGGGATCGGCACGCGATGAAAACGCGCGCCCTGGCTGTCGTCGTCGTAATGGATCGCTTCCATGCGCACGAGATCGATCACGCCCTTGAAGTCCTTCTCGGCTCCGATGGGCATGAGCAGGACGACGGGATTGGCCTTCAGGCGCTTCCTGATCTGCTCGACGACGCGGAAGAAGTTGGCGCCGATCCGATCCATCTTGTTGACGAAGACCAGGCGCGGAACGTGATAGGAGTTCGCCTGGCGCCAGACCGTCTCCGACTGGGCCTCGACGCCGGCGACGGCGCAGAAGACGCCGATCGCGCCGTCGAGCACGCGCAGGGAGCGCTCGACCTCGGCGGTGAAATCGACGTGGCCGGGGGTGTCGATGATGTTGATCTGGCAGTCGCGCCACAGGCAGGTGGTGGCGGCGGAGGTGATGGTGATGCCCCGCTCCTGCTCCTCCTGCAGGTAGTCCATCGTGGCGGTGCCCTCGTGGACCTCCCCGATGCGGTGCTCCTTGCCGGTGTAGTAGAGGACCCTCTCCGTCACCGTCGTCTTGCCGGCGTCGATGTGAGCGATGATGCCGATGTTGCGGATCTTGTCGATCGGATGGCTCATCTCGGTCGCTCGTTCTTCCCGGACAACGACTTGAGGTCGGAGATGCCGGCCGAGACCGGCGCTCCAAGAAAAGAGGGCCTTCACTCGAAAGTGAAGACCCGCATGTGTTCGAATCACTTGCTCGGTCCTCGGCCGGTCGCGAGCGACCGGCGCGAGCGGACTACCAGGCGAAGTGAGCGTTCATCTTGTTCGCGTCCGCCATCTTGTGGGTGTTCTCGCGGATGGTCATCGCGGCGCCCTCCTTGTTGAAGGCGGCGACGATCTCCTCGGCGAGGAAGTAGCTGGTCGGACGGCCCTTCTTCTTGCGGATCACCTCGAGCATCCAGCGGAAGGCGAGGCTCTGCTGGCGGCTGCGCTTGACCTCGATCGGCACCTGGTAGGTGGCGCCGCCGACGCGCTTGGAACGGACCTCGATCACCGGCTTCAGGTTGTTCACCGCGGTGGCGAAGACCTCTTCCGGGCTGCGATCGCGGATGCGCTCGGCCACCATGTCCATCGCGCCGTAGAAGACGTCCTGGGCGACCGACTTCTTGCCGTCGAACATGAGGCAGTTGATGAACTTGGAAACGAGTCGGCTGTTGAAGCGCGGGTCGGGCTTCAGGAACCGCTCGGTCGACTGGTACTTCCTGGGCACTTCTCAGGGTCTCCTGATACTGCAGCCTACTTGGGCCGCTTTGCTCCGTACTTCGAACGGCTGCGACGACGATCGTCGACACCGGTCGAATCGAGCGAGCCTCTCACGATGTGGTAGCGGACGCCGGGGAGGTCGCGAACACGACCGCCGCGCACGAGCACGATCGAGTGCTCCTGCAGGTTGTGGCCCTCGCCGCCGATGTAGGCCGTGACCTCCTTGCCGTTGGAGAGACGCACACGCGCGATCTTGCGGAGCGCCGAGTTCGGCTTCTTGGGGGTCTGGGTCTTCACCTGCAGGCAGACGCCGCTCTTCTGCGGACAGTTGGCCAGAACCGGCGACTTGCTCTTCTTCTTGATCTTCTTCCGGCCCTTGCGGACCAGCTGGTTGATCGTCGGCATGACGACGCAACTCCTTTGCAAGGAGGTATTCTCGATGGTCCCCCGAGAGGGACGGGCGGGGATTCTATGAATGCCCCCCTGGACCATCAACAGGGTTTCCGATTCGGCCGGGACTGCCCTCGAGGGCCTCCGGGACCGACCTTTTCGCTCAGACGGCGGCTTCCTCCGCCATCTCGACCTCGCCCTCGTCCTCGAGCTCGAAGTTGTGCTTCACCAGGGTGTTGTGGTACTCGGTGAAGCCCGTTCCGGCCGGGATGAGGTGGCCCAGGAGGACGTTTTCCTTCAGGCCCTGGAGGCTGTCGAGCTTGCCGGCGAGCGCCGCCTCGGTGAGCACCTTGGTGGTCTCCTGGAAGGAGGCCGCCGACAGGAAGCTCTCGTTCTGGAGAGCCGCCTTGGTGATTCCGAGCAGAAGCGGGTGTGCCGTCGCCGGCTTGCCCTTCTGCAGCTTCACGCGCTCGTTCGCCTCCTTGAAGGTGTGCTTGTCGACGACGAAGCCCGAGAGGAACTCGGTATCGCCCGGATTATCGACCTTCACCTTGCGGAGCATCTGCGAGACGACCAGTTCGATGTGCTTGTCGTCGATACGCACGCCCTGCGAGCGGTAGACCGTCTGGATCTCGCGCAGCAGGTACTCGTGCAGGGCGTCCATGCCCGAGATCCGCAGGATGTCGTGCGGGACCGGCGACCCATCGACCAGGGGCTCGCCCGCGCGGACGTAGTCGCCGCGATGGACGCGAAGGTGCTTCGAATGCGGCACCAGGTGCGCGCGCTCGAGGCCGCCCTCGCCCTTGATGACGATGACGCGCTTGCCGCGCTTCTTGTCGCCCAGCTCGATGACGCCGTCGATCTCCGCGATGACCGAGGGGTCCTTCGGGGTCCGGGCCTCGAAGAGCTCGGTGACGCGGGGCAGACCGCCGGTGATGTCCTGGGTGCCGGTCATCTCGCGCGGGGTCTTGGCCAGCATCGCGCCGGCCTTGATCTTCGCGCCGTCCTTCACCTCGAGGTGAGCCTTCTCCGGAATCGGGTAGAGACCGATCGGGTTGCCCTCGTTGTCCTCGATGACGATCTGCGGATGCAGCTCGCCCTTGTGCTCCATGATGACCATGCGGCGGATGTTGGAGCCGGGCTCCTTGTCGCGCTTCATGGTCTCGCCTTCGACGATGTCCTCGAAGCGGATCCGGCCCGGGCGCTCGGC
>JBFIHP010000596.1:0-2935 GCA_041601735.1 Planctomycetota bacterium
ACGGAAAGTGCCTGGCACCGTATGTCGGCCTGCGCGAGGTGCAGGAGCTTCTCGGTCACGCCTCGGTGAACACCACGCAGATCTACACCCGCATCTCGCCCGAGGGCCTGCGCAAGGCCTACCTCTCCAGCCACCCCCGCGCCCGCTGAGCCCTCACCCTGCCGCGAACGACCCCTTTCTCGGGTTCAGATGTGCCGCGCCCGGGCGACCACGAGCTCGGCCGGTCAGGCGTCGAGCATCTCGAGCTAGAGTCCCGGCATCGGGCCGATGAAGCGGTCTTCATGGCAGCGTTTGGGGCTCAGGCGGTGAGGAGGGGCGCGAAGATCTCGCGGATGGCGGCGAGATCGACCTCGTCGCACTGTTCGGGCTTCAGGGTCTCGTGACCGTAGCGTTCCCAGATGCGGGTCTCGAGGAAGACATCGAGCAGTTCGGCGTCGAGGTGATGATCGCGGGCCATCTTGGCCATGATCGTCAGAGCCTGGGTCAGGTTCATGCCCTTCTTGTAGGGGCGATCGGTCGCGGTCAGCGCCTCGAAGACGTCGGCGATGGCGAGCATCCGGCCCTGCAGCGGGATCTGCGAGGCATCGAGGCCCCGCGGGAATCCCTTGCCGTCCATGCGCTCGTGGTGGCTGCCGGCGATGAGGGGGACGTCCTTCATGCGCTCCGGGAAGGGGAGCTGCTCGAGCATCATCAGGGTCGCGTCCATGTGGTAGTTGATGACCCGGCGTTCCTCGTCGTTGAGCGTACCCTTGCGGATGCAGAGGTTCATCTTCTCGTCGTCGCTCAGGAAGCCGCGCTCGACACCGTCCAGATCCAGGTGCCTCCAGTCCTCGGCGATTCGCTCGACCCGCTCGATCAGCTCGTCGCTCATGAACTCGCCGCCGATGTTCGCACGGCGAAGGAAGCCGCGATCCTCCCGCAGGCGGGCACGGATCCTCTCGACGGTCGCATCGGCCGCGGCGACGTCGGCGCCGGCCGCGAGGGCGATCTTGCGGAATTCGGCCGCGGCGCGCTCGTGTGCGACGAGGTCGAAGCGTTGATCGACCAGATGGATGCGATCCCAGATCGTCTCGAGCTTCGTCGCCTTGTCGATGACGTGGACGGGCGTGACCACCTTGCCGCAGTCGTGGAGCAGGGAGGCCACCTGCATCTCGTAGGTCTGGGCCTCGTCGAACCTGACCGCGGCGAATCGGCCGTCTCGCGCCTCGTTGACCTCGTCGAAGAGCATCATGGCGATCTTCGGCACCCGACGGCAGTGATCGCCGGTGTAGGGTGACTTCTCATCGACCGCGACGGCGAGGATCTCGATCATCGCATCGAACAGGCCCTTGAACTCGCCGCGCAGGCGAGCATTGGCGAGCGCGAGGCTCGCCTGACCGGCGAGCGAGGCCGCGAGCTCGATGGTCTCGCCGTCCATGCCCTCCTCTTCCCCGTCCACGCCGCGGGCATTGACCAGGGTGAGCGAGCCGAGGATGTCTCCCTCGCGATTGGACAGCGGCAGGACGAGCGCCTCGCGGAGATCATAGTCGCGGTCCGCGGTGGCCGCGTTGAGCAGTCTTGCGACCTGGTGGTTCGAATTGCCGAGATCGTCGATCCCGAGCGGCGTCAGGCCGAGAGTGTCCGAGTGGAACGAGAAGCGGTCACAGCTCTCGTCTTCGCGATGGATCTCGAGTTCGAGGGATCGGATGCGCAGATGGCTGAGCTGCATCAGACCATCGTCGTCGGCGAGGTGAACGACGACGCCGTCCACCTTGAACATCATCGCGACGCCGCGCATGAGCTTGCCGACCAGGACGTCGGGCTCGATCTCGGTGGCCAGGTCCTTGCCGAAGTCGTTGACCGCGCGCAGGACCTCGCTGCGATGCTCGAGAGCGCCCGCCATGTCGTTGAAGGCCTTGCCCAGCATCGAGAACTCGTCGTTCCCGTCGGACGGGATTCGCACGCCGAACTCCCGCCGCGCCAGGCGCTCGGTCGCGCCTACGAGAGCCTGCATCGGCACCATGATCTGCCTGATGCGCACCAGGCTGGCCAGGACGACGAGCGCCGCCGTGAGCGCGAAGAAGAGCGCGAGGTTACGCCCGTAGTGTTCGAGCGGCGCCATGATGGCCGCACGCGAATCGTGAACCGTGACGACGAAGTTCATGCCCAGCTGTGGCGCCAGGAAGACCTCGCGAAAGCGGGCGAGGCTGTGACCCGAGCCCGCGTCGAATCCGAAGCTCGCGTGGATCTCGCTCCCGAGGCCGGCCGACCTGAGATCGTCGACGGTGGGCGCCGAGCGATCCGATGCGTGGATCAGCCGCCCGTCGCTCAGATGGACGCTGAATTCGGAGGGCGGTCGCTGGATGCCGTCGGCATCGAAGAGGTAGGCCGGGTTGATCCGGCCGGCGATGAGACCCTTGCCCTGCGTGTCCCGCGAGAAGAGCCAGAGCCCGCGGTTCTCGACGGCCGTCGAGATGCGCAACACGATGCCGAGTCGATCGAGATCGGACTCGAGCGTCGCGTCCACCAGCCCGGTCTCGACGGCCGGTCTGACCTCGGCGATCGTGCGTTGACGCTGGAGGAAGACGGCCGACTGCGGGACATCGCGGCCCTCGACCGCGTGGTGCTTGACGAAATCGTTGGCCGCCATCACGAGGCGTTCGACCAGGGTCACCGTGGCGGACTTCACGTCTCCGGCGAGCCGATCGCGGGCGTTGTCCTCCAGTTCGCGCCGCAGACGACGCTGCGATTCGAAGGAGAAGACGACCAGCGGGACGAGCGCGAAGAGCAGGAAGGTCAGGACGATCCGACGCCCCACCCGACTCCGGCCCTCGTTCTTCGGCAACCATCGTTCGAACACCATTGGCCCCCTCAGTAGTCCGACCCGAGGCCGAAGAACTCGCCGTTCTGGGCGCGAACGAGATCGTCCTTGGAAATGGCCGCGGTGAGCGGTGAG
>JBFIHP010000597.1:0-2932 GCA_041601735.1 Planctomycetota bacterium
CCGCGGGGGCTGCCCTTCCTCGTGATCGGATGGATTCGCGGATCAGCGCTTCGAGAACTGGAAGGCACGGCGCGCACCGCGCTGGCCGTACTTCTTGCGCTCCTTCATGCGAGCGTCGCGGGTGGTGTGACCGGCGCCCTTCAGGTCGGAGAGCGTGGTCTCGTCGAAGGAGACCAGCGCGCGGGCGAGACCCAGGCGCACGGCGCCGGCCTGACCGCTCTGACCGCCGCCGTTGACGTTCACGAAGACGTCGAACTTGCCGGTGGTGTCGGTGTCGATCAGCGGGACCGCGCACTCGAACTGGTGGTCGGGCCGCGGGAAGTAGACCTTCATCTCGCGGTTGTTGACGCGGAAGGTCCCGGTACCGGGCTTGATGCGGACGCGGGCGACCGAGCTCTTGCGACGTCCCGTTCCCCAGGTGTAGGTGGTATCGACTGGCACTCTCTCGTTCCTTTCTCTCGTCCGCCTCAGAAGGTCAGCGGCTTGGGCTGCTGGGCCGTGTGCGGATGCTCGCTGCCCGCGTAGACCTTCAGCTTCGCGTACATGCGGCGACCGAGGGGGGTCTTCGGCAGCATGCGGCGCACCGCCAGGCGGATCACCCGGTCGGGGTGCTCCTCGATCATCCGGCGATGGCTGATCTCCTTGAGACCGCCGACGTGGCCGGTGTGGTAACGATGCACGCGCTGCTCGGCCTTGCGGCCGGTGAGCACCGAATTCGCGGCGTTGGTCACGACCACGTAGTCGCCGGTGTCGGCATGCGGCGTGTAGGTGGGCTTGTGCTTGCCCATCAGGATCCGAGCGATGCGCGCGGCGATACGGCCGACGGGCGCCTGCGAGGCGTCCACGAGGTGCCACTCGCGCTCGATCTCGCTCTCTTTGGCCATGAAGGTCTTCATGGGGACTCTTCCAGAATTACGGTCGGTGCCGGCCACGGACATACCGAGGCCGTGGTCGGGAGGGGATGATAGCAGGGAAGGTGACCTCTTCAATGGCGGCCGAGCAAAGATTAGCGGGCCCGATCCGCCCGCCCTCCGACCGCACAAGGTCCAGCGTTCCATGGACTTGCGACATCGCGCTTCGAGCTCAGGGCAGGGGCACGAAGAGCACCTGGAGGAGGTCTCGACGCTGGAGGTAGGCCGGCTCGTCGTGCAGCAACCGGGCCCCCCGGTAGAGGATTCCCAGCACGTCCCCGCTCGCGGGGGCCGAGCGGCCGAGGGCCTGGGTGAGGAAGGGGATGCCCTCCGCCCGGAGCTCGAGGGGGACGACCTGGTGCCAGAGCAGCGCCGCGGGTTCGGCGGCCGGCCTGAAGCTCCGGCCCTCGACCGTCACCTCGTGGAGCCGTCCCTCGCGGCGCAGGAAGGCGCCGATGATCCGCGCCTGACCGAGGCCGAAGCGGTCGACCGCCTCCGGCCGCGCGCGGAGTTCGTAGGCCTCGCCCCGCAGCACCAGGGCCAGGGGCGAATCGACCCGCGCCTGCATCTTGACCATCTGCTTCGAGGCGCCCCGATCGAGGCGGAGTTCCTCCAGTACGAGCTTCCCGTCCTCGACCGCGATCGCTCCGGGGCCCCGAGCGGCCGGAGGATAGACGAGCTGCGGCTCGTCCTCGAGCGCGAGCTCGATGGCGGCCGGCGCGCCGTTGAAGGAGGCGAAGCAGGTCGCCTGCTCCAGCAGCAAGGGCTGCTCGCCCGCCATGTCGGTCATCACGAAGACGCCGACGTTCTGCTGGAGGATCTGGTTCTCGGTGAGGAAGACCCGCTTCAGCACGAAGTGGGCGCCGACCACCACGAGAAGGAGCACGAAGGCCACGCTCACGAGGTAGACGCCGAGGCCCTTGCGCGCGTCGATGAGCAGCGGAAGCAGGAAGATCAGGTAGAAGACGAGGTGGTAGAGCGCGAGGAAGGCCGAGAGTCCGCGGAGATCGACCTTGCCCCAGTCGGGCAGCGCGAAGCTCGAGTAGAGGTTGTTCTCGGTGGCGGGGAGCGCGCGCTGGGGCAGTTCGAGACCGGCGGGCCAGGCGCCGTCGTGAAGGCCGCGCAGTCCGCGACCGAAGACGCCCTCCGCGCCGCCCTCGGCGCGCGGTGCGAGGAGCATGCCGCCTTCGGCGACCTGATCGAGCAGCGCACGGCGCTCCGCGCGACCGAGCTTCGCCTCGACGCCGGGACCGAGCAGCACGGCGCTGTAGGGCGCGTAGCCGGCCGACGAGGGATCGAGCGCGTCGGGAGCGGCATGCACCACGACGGCATTCTCGGGCCAATCGAAGGAGCCCTCCCCCACCTGAAGCACGAGCCGGCGATCGGCCGGCAGCGCCGCGAGGCCCTGATCGAGGAGCGTCCGTCCCTGCCCGTCGCGCGCGACCACGCGCTCGCCGGACCGGAGGATCATGGGGTGCAGGAAGCGCCGCCCCGGCTCCCCGGCCTGCGGCGCCCAGCGCAGGACCTCGCGGTCGGCCACCTCGATCTCGAGACTCTCGCCCGGCGCGGCCTTGATCTCGATCGGCAGGGCGCGCCCCGGCACGAAGAACTCCCCCGCGGGCAGCCGGATCGCGGCGCCGCCCGGGGCCTGCCCCGCTCCGAGGAGGACGGCGACCAGGCCCGCGAGCGCGCTCGCCCCGAGCGAGGTCCGGCCGACGCGCGCGGGGAGCCAGACGCAAAGGCCGACCGCGGCGAGGGTCGCGAGCGGCAGCAGGAGCCGCGGCTCGGCGAAGTCGAGGGTGATCGCGCGGACCTCGGCGAAGGGGCTCCACCAGTGGAGCGGTCGCCCGAGTCGCTCGCTGAAGTAGTCGAGCGCCGTCACCGGCACCGCGAGCAGGAAGTTCAGGGCAACGAGGACCGAGCGGCTGCGGTAACCGAAGAGTCTCGTCCAGAGGATCGCCAGACCATGGAAGACGCCGGCCCAGGCCAGGACCGCGATGACCGCCTTCAGCTGCACGCCC
>JBFIHP010000598.1:0-2931 GCA_041601735.1 Planctomycetota bacterium
ACGCAGACCGGAACGATCTTCCATCTTCTCGGATCGGGGTGGAGGTGGGCTGAAACGGGAGAGATTATGCGGTCGGGCGGGCTTCATGACAGGAGGCCGAAGCCCCGGGGCTTCGGCCTCCTGCATGAAATGCCATCGAGGATCAGGCTTCCTTCTTCTTGACCAGGCTCTTGGTCGAGAAATCGGTCACCTTGAACTTGCCGGCCTTCTCGATCATCGAGGTCGCCGTCTCCTTGGAGAGCACGGACGCCTTCTTGGCGTGGACCTCGACGGTATGGGCGTCGCCGTCGGTGAAGGCGAAGATGACACCATCGACTTTTTCGAGCGTCTCACGGACGCTCTGGGCGGTGTCCTGTCAGCCAAGGCCTTCGATGGTGATCGAGATCATCTCGACCGCCGTCGGCACCTCGGTCTTCTCGACCGACTTCACCCGGCAGCGGAGCTTGCCGAGGATCTCGTTCATCGACTCCTTGGTCGGGGCCTTGTCCTTCTTCATGCGGATGACCGCACGGGCCGTGGTGTCCACCACGACGGACTCGACGCCGTCCATCTTTTCGAGAGCCGCACGGGCTCTCTTGGCCGTCCTGGCCGCGCCTCAGCCGCCGATGCCGGCGATGGTCGCGGTCCAGACGGTTTCAGTCGTCTGCTTGGGGGCCGGATCGTCCTGGGCGACGGCGAAGCTCGCCGTCATCGCCAGAGCGATCAGCCCGAAAAGGAAGCGCTTCATGCTCAACTCCTCGTTCAGGCAAGTCTTGCGGATGACGACGCCCGAACGGACGTCGCCCCATGAGGGTTCCTAACACGCCCGGTTGCGGCCTGCTTCCGGAAATCCGCGGAATAGCCCTCAGAGCAGGACCTGGTAGGCCACCCGGCTCCCGCCGCCGGGCAGGCTCTCGACCTCTTCGAGGCTCACGTCGACGGCCTCCCGGCCGTCGATCCGGATGCGTAGGGCGGGAATTCGGCCCGGGTCGATCTCGGTCGAGAGCGGCAGGATCACCCGGAAGGAATCGACGGCCAGATCCTGCAAGGTCGCGTCGGCAACGAGCTTCCAGCCGCTCGGCGTGTGGATCTCGACTCTCATGACGGCTCCTTTCTCGAATCGGCTGCCGGCGCCTGCCCCGGTCGGTCGAGCTCGAGTTCGTACCAGTCCACGTCATGGTAGGCCCCGAACTTGAAGCCGACCTCGCGAAAGCTGCCGGCCCGGCGAAAACCGAAGGCCTCGTGGAGAGCGACGGAGGCGGGGTTGGGCCGGGTGATGCCGCCGTAGGCGCGGTGGACGCCGGCCGAGGCGAGGGCGCCGAGGAGCGCCGCGTAGAGCCGGCCACCGAGGCCGCGACGGCGGAAGCCTCCGGCCAGGTAGACCGAGACCTCGACCGAGCTCGCATAGGCCGCCTTGTCCTTGAAGGGTCCGGAGCAGCTGAAGCCGACGACCGCGCCCCCCGGGTCCTGGGCGACGAAGATCCGGTAGGGCCCCTCGTCCCCGAACTTCGCGAACCAGGCCTCGCGATCCGCGCGGCTCTTCGGCTCGAGATCGAAGGTGGCGACGCCCTCCTCGATGTGGCGGTTGTAGATCGCCCGGACCGCTTCGAGGTCGTTGCCGCGACCGGGTCGGATACGGAAGCCGTCGCGATCCTCGGAGCTCATGATCGCCGATTCCTCAGCCCTGGCGCTGGTAGCAGCCTTCCATGAAGGGCGCCCAGTTCTCGCCGTCCATCGAGACGGCCATCACGAAGGAGTAGTGGCCCTCGGCGGCCTTGTCGAGATGGAAGGTTCCGCGGCTCTTCATCGCGGGGCTGTCGCTCGTGAGCACGAGGTCCTTCCCCTCGAATCGACCGCTGAAGACGTTGCAGGGCGAGCCCATCGAGTCCCACCAGTGCATCCGATAGAGCCCGGCCGGCTCGTCGAAGGTGATGACGCCGTGACCGTCGTAGGTGGTCTGACCGCCCATCGACTGCCGATACTCCTGGATCACGGCGAAGCCGCCCAGCGCCTTCCGGTTCCGGATGTCGGCATCGGCCATGTGCCCCTCCGGCGACCAGGGCGAGGGGTGCATCTTCTCCTCGCCCTTCCAGTGACCGACCAGGATGTCGAGAGCCTCGTGGAATTCGTTCGGTTGCGGCATGTCCATGGATCAACTCCTGCAGCTGGTCCGACCATCCTGACAGCCCGATCAGGGGAGGTCCAGGGCCCGGCCGGCCACCTCGCGACAGGAGCGCCGGCCGGACAGGCCGGCAATCGGTGATCACGGCCACCGGAATGCCGCTCGGTCAGAGCGGCGCTCCTGTGCTGCGCTTCAGCCCGGTTCCGGGGCTGGTCCACCGCAGGGTGCATGCCCCGCGCCCGATGACCGCTGAGAGTCCAGGCCGACCCGAGTGCAGGGGCCGGACCGGGGTCAGCGACCCTCCAGGGCCTGATCGATGCGGTCGAGGACGAAGCCGAGATCGAGGCCGCGCTCGCGCGCGACCTTCTCGGTCTCCGCGCGCAGGAGGAGCGCCGCGGTCCGATCGCCCGCGGCCATGAGGGCGCGCGCGAGACGCGCCCGGAGATGATGCGCCCGGGGGTCGGCCAGGAGCAGCGCGCGCAGGCGCTTCGCCGCCGCGCCCGGCCGGTCGATCAGGAGCTCGAGGTCGGCGAGCATGCGGAGTTCGTCGAGGTCGGCCGTTCCGGCTCCGGCCCTCTCCTCGAGCAGGGCGAGGAGCTCCTTGAAGCGGCCCTCCTCCTGGAGGCGGTAGAGCCGCGCCTTGGCGAAGGCCCGCTCGAGATGCGGCAGCTGGGGCAGGACAGCGGCCTGGAAGACCGATGCCGCGTCGCCCAGACGCAGGAGCGCGAGCGCCCCCGACTCCGCGTCGTCGCCCTCGTCGGCGAGATAGAGCCCGAAGCCGAGCTGCCGCGCTGCCTCGTCCGCGGACTCGTCCGTCAGCGCGAGCTGCT
>JBFIHP010000599.1:0-2931 GCA_041601735.1 Planctomycetota bacterium
ATGTTCGCGCTCGGACGCCTGCCCGGCTGGATGGCGCACTGGAAGGAACTGCACGAGGACCCGGCGCGTCGCATCGGTCGTCCCCGCCAGGTCTATACCGGTCCCACGGAACGACACGTCGTCCCCATGGACAAGCGCTGAATCGAAGCGAGATCGCCATCAGAAGGGCCGGGCCAGTCCCGGCCCTTCCGTTTTCCACGACCGTCCCCGGTCGATCGAATCGAGGAGAAGAAGATGAACCCCCGTCGCCCGCTCGCCCTCTTCCTCGCCATCCTCGGCCTCCTGGCCGCGACGACTCCCGCCCAGCAGGGTGTGACGGTCCACGAGGCCTGCACGCTCCGGAGCGTCTCCCGGGCCGAACTCTCGCCCGACGGCGGCATGATCGCCTACGAGACCTCGCTGCCGCGCGACCCGAGGGTCGAGGACGGCGGTGCACGCCGCGAACTCCGCGTGATGGCGGTCGGAGACGAGGCGCCCGGGCGGCTCTACCTGAGCGAGTCCTTCTCCGGCTGGCGCTGGCACCCGAACGGCGGCGGCATCCTCTTCGTCGCCCGGCGCAGCGGTGACGACGTGACCAGCCTCTACCACCTTCCCATCGACGGCGGCGAGGCGCGGCGCCTCTTCGTCCCCGAGGGGCAGATTCGCGACTGGGACGTCTCGGTGGACGGCGAGATGATCGTCTACACCGCGAAGGTCGAGGCCGAGACGGCTCCCGAGGTCGCGCGCGGCTACGACCAGGTGATCTTCGGCACCACCGAGGCGGAGGTGGCTCTGCGGGTGGCGCAGCTCGACGGTTCGAAGGACGTCCGGGTCGAGCTCGACGGCGCCCCCTGGGGCCCGGCGATCTCGCCCGACGGCAAGACGGTCGCCTTCTGGCGCTCGCCGACCTCGAGCGTGGACGACAGCTACATGCACAAGCGGCTCTGGGTCCTCGACATCGCCGGCCTGAAGGCGAGCTCGCTCATCGACAATCCCGGCAAGGTCGGCGACCTGGCCTGGAGCCCGGACTCGACCCGCATCGCCTTCATCTCGGCGATCGACAAGCACGACCCCAAGGAGAGCACCTTGATGGTCGCGGATGCCCGAACGGGCTCCCTGAAGATCCTCACGCCGGAGGACTTCGAGGGCCACGTGTCGAGCCCGAGCTGGCACCTCGTTCCCGGCGCCGGTGGTGACAGCCTGCAGATCTTCTTCCTGGTCGATCGGGGCACGATCTCCGAGGTCATGTACCAGTCGCCGGAGGGCGGCGAGATGAAGCACCCGGCGAAGACCGTCGCCGTCGAGGGCGAGGACCGGGAACCGGTGATCTGGCGCAGCCTCGCGATGACGCGGACCGATCGCGGCTTCGTCTACGCCTCGGTGGCCGAATCCGCGCGGCATCCCCGCGAGCTCTACGTCCAGGGTCGGCGCGCGACCTTCTCGAATCCCGAGACGATCGACTCCGAGGAGGGCCGCAAGCTCGGCCGCCAGGAGACCATCCGGTACACGGCGCGGGACGGACTCGAGATCGAGGGCGTGCTCATCTGGCCCACCGACTACCAGGAAGGTCGCCGCTACCCCCTCATCTGCATGATCCACGGCGGACCCGAAGCTCACTACTCCGACGGCTGGCTCACGGCCTACTCGATGCCGGGCCAGGTCGCCGCCGCGAAGGGCTATTTCGTCTTCCACCCGAACTACCGCAGCTCGACCGGACGCGGCGTGGCCTTCTCGAAGGCCGGCCAGGGTCGCTCGGCCCGCGAGGAGTTCGACGACATCGTCGACGGTGTCGATCACCTGATCGAGCGCGGCCTCGTCGATGGCAAGAAGGTGGGCATCACCGGCGGCAGCTACGGCGGCTACGCCAGCGCCTGGGGAGCGACCTACTACTCCGACCGCTTCGCCGCCAGCGTCATGTTCGTCGGCATCAGCGAGCAGCTCTCGAAGATCTTCACGACCGACATCCCCGACGAGAGCTTCCTCGTACACTGGCGCATGCGCCCCTGGGGCAACTGGATGAAGTACCTCGAGGCGAGCCCGATCTACTACATCGAACGCGCGAAGACGCCGATCCTCATCCTCCACGGCGAGCAGGATCCCCGCGTGCCGGTGGCCCAGAGCATCGAACTCTATCGGGCGCTCAAGATGAGGGGCGGCGTGCCCACCAGACTCGTGCTCTATCCGCGCGAACAGCATGGCAACCGCAACGCCGCGGCGCGGTTCGACTACGGCCTGCGCATGATGCGCTGGTTCGACAGCTACCTCATGGGCAAGGGCGAGATGCCCCCGGAGAAGGTCGAGTACGGCCTGAACTGATCATGGCCAGCGCTTCACATTCGACCGAGGGTGTCGTTCGCGCGCTGATCGCCGGCATCGTGGCGAACTTCGCCATCGGCGTCTGCAAGCTGGTCGCCTTCTTCTTCACCGGGTCGGCGGCGATGATGGCGGAGAGCCTGCACTCCTTCGCCGACAGTTCCAATCAGGGCCTGCTCGCGCTCGGTCTGAAGCGGGGCGCCATCCCCCCGAGCGAGCGCCACCCCTTCGGGCACCACAAGGAACGCTACTTCTGGGCCTTCATCGTCAGCCTGATGATCTTCCTCCTCGGCGGCGCCTTCGCCATCTACGAGGGCATCCACAAGCTGGGGTCGCCGGAGCCCATCACCAACGTGGGCTGGAGCTACGGCGCCCTGGGATTCGGCATCGTGGTCGAAGCCTACGCGCTCCGGGTCGCCTACCGCGAGTTCCAGCACATGCGGCGCGAGATGCCGGGGCCCCTGCTCGAGGTCCTGCGCAAGACCAAGGACCCGACCCTGCCCACCGTGCTCTTCGAGGATGCCGCCGCCGTCGTCGGGCTCATGACGGCACTCATCGGAGTCAGCCTCGCCGCCTGGACCGGAGATTCGGTCTATGACGCCGGGGCCTCGATCGTCATCGGCGTCGTGCTCGTCATCG
>JBFIHP010000600.1:0-2919 GCA_041601735.1 Planctomycetota bacterium
AGGAGATTCTCGACCTCGGCAGCGAGGAGACCACCGCCCGAGCCGTCGTGGCCGCGCTCACCTATCGCTACTTCAAGCGGATCGTGGCGCACTCGAAGAACATCATCACCTCGATCGTGATGCCGCTCGACAAGCTCGACTTCTTCGACGAGCGCTGATCGAACCCAGCCCCGCCGGCCCCGGCATCGATGGAAGCCCGGAATTCCCGTTCCGGGCTTCTTCGTGTCCGCCGCGCCGCGACGTCCCGGTCAGAAGCGGAGATCGAAGCCGAGGACGGCGGCGAAGCCCGCCTCCTGCTGGCCCGAGCCGTGCACGCGGTAGCGAATGTCGCCGATGTTCTCGAGGTGCAGGAAGAGGTTCTTGCCCTCCTCGATCTCGTAGCCGAAGCGGAGGTTGAGCAGGGTGTAGCCGGGCGAGCCGCCGGGCGGGATGCGCTGCGTGTCGCCCTTGTCCCGGGTGTTGAGGCGATCGGCCTTCGCCACCAGCTCGACCTCGGCGCGCGCCCAGATCGGCAGGTCCTCGGGGCGCCAGTCGAGCGCCACCAGACCCTGGATCGGCTGGAGCCTCGTGATCGCCTCCTCCTCGATGAAGGGCGCCGAGCTCGGGAAGGTCTCGGCCTGGCCGTCCATCCAGAAGAAGCGACCCGAGAGGATGAAGTCGTCGATGAACTCCCAATCGGCCTGGAGCTCGACGCCCATGACATGGCCGTCACCGACGTTCGCCTTGGTCACGGCGAGGTCGCCGTTGATCACCGCCCCGGTCGGCACGCGCTGGATGGTGTCGAAGAGGAAGGTGTAGAAGAAGGCCGCGTGGGCACGGACGCGCTCGCCGGCGTAGTTGACGCCCGCCTCGAGCCCGAGGAAGTACTCCGGGTCGAGCCCGGTCGCGGGCACCTCGATCTCGTTCGATCGCGCCGCGTCGAATCGGGTGAGGTCGCTCAGATTCGGCGCGCGGAAGCCCATGTCGGCGCCGGCGTAGACGTTCAACTCGTCGTTGATCTCGAACAGGCCCTTCAGGGCGCCGACGACGGCCTGGTAGTCGTCGTCGTAGGAGTCGAGGAGCGAGGTGACCGGATCGAGCACCGTTCCCGCATCGACCGCGACGTGGCTGAAGCGGAGACCGGCGCTGACGTAGCCGCGGTCGAAGTCGATGCGATCCTCGACGAAGAGGCCGAGGGTGAGGTAGCTCGAGTCGTCGGCGACGGGGCCCTGCGGGAACTCGGTGTAGGCGCCGGTGGCGGGCGTGTAGCGATTCGCGGCGGATTCGACGAGGTCGAGGTAGAGGTCGAATCCCCAGGTCAGGGTGCCGATGCCGGTCGTCGAACGGAACTGCGCCGCGGCGATGAAGGTCTCGACCTCGAAGCCGGAGCGATCGCGGCGACCGTTCGAGCGGATGCGGTCCTGCACCTCGTCCTGGGTCTGGAAGCCGAGCCGGAGTTCGGCCTCGTCGAAGAAGGAGCCGTCGTAGAGCCGCGCCGTGAGCAGCGCGAGGTCGCGGTCCTGGTCGAACTCGCGGCGACGGTCGCTGCCGATCGAGGTGCCGTTGTAGCTCGAGCTCTGCACGGTGCTGTGGATGCGCGGCACGTTGTTGAGGTGCACGCTCTGCACCAGGAACTCGAGTTCGAAGTCGTCGTGGACGAGGTAGCGGAGCTTCAGGTCGAGGAAGTAGGCGTCGTGCGCCGTCCCCTCCTGGTCGCCGTGGCCGCCGCCCTCGTCGAGCTCACCGAAGCTCTTGAAGCTCGCGCCGACCCGGGCGCCGAAGCGACCGTCGTGGGACACGCGGCCCTCGACCCGGCCGATGTGCGAGTACTCGGCGCTGTTGTAGCGGTAGTAGAGCCGGCCGCCGCCGTCGAGGCCCTCGCCCTCGCGGCCGAGCTCGACCGCGGCCGTCCGGGCGTGGACGACGCCGCCGGCCGCATCGCTGCCCCAGAGCATGCTCGCCGGGCCGCGGACGACCTCGATCTGCCCGAGGCCGAGGGGGTCCACCGTGTTCCAGTACTGGTTGGGCCCGTCCCGGAAGACCGAGTTGTTGATCCGGATGCCGTCTACCAGCAGCACGGTCCGGAAGCCGGTGAAGCCCCGCAGGTAGGGCGAACCCAGCCCCGGTCCGGTCTTCTGGACCATGACGCCGGGAACCTGCCGCAGGGCGTCGGGCAGGGTCGCGGGCGCCCGGCGGATGTCGAGGGTCACGGCGTCGAGCACCGTCCCGCTCCGACCGCTCAGGAAGATCGACTGCGAACCGCGCGAGGCGGTGACGATGGTCTCCTCGAGGAGCCGGATCTCGTCCTGGAGAGCCTCGGAGGGCCCGTTCTCGGCCGCCGCGCGGGACCTGGCCGCGGATTCCAGCTCCGCCGCCGCGCGGTCGAGGCGGCGGTCGGAACCGGGCTCCTGGGCCGGGAGCCGGGTGGCGCAGGCGAGTGCGAGGACCAGGAGACCGATCGTTCGGAGCTTCGATTTCATCGCGGGTTCTTCGTCGGCAAGGGGACTGCGGAGGGGCGGCCCTGCGCGCGGGTCCGGAGCTTCGGGTAGAAATAGAGAACTGCGGTCCGACTCCTGCGTTGGCGGGAAGCGGGTCCGTCCGTTGTCCGTTCGCGGCCCCAACGGGGCTCGCGCGACCCGGTTCGGCCCGGGCCGACTTTTTCTTGGCGACCGGATCGGTCGGGTGGAGAAACGATGGGGGCGACCGGCCCGCGCTGGCGGAGATTCTCGATGGCGGACGATGCGGGCCGGGGCTTCCGGCCGGCCTTCGTCCTGTCCCTCGTCGCCCACGCCGCCCTCGCCGTCTGGGTCGTGATCGAGCTCGGCCTGGCGGGCTCCGGCGGCAGGGCCCGGCCCCGACAGGCCCGCATCGAGTCCGAGCTCGACGCGCCGACCGCGCTCGAAGCCCCGAGGCGAATCGATCCGCCGGGGGAGATCCCCG
>JBFIHP010000601.1:0-2915 GCA_041601735.1 Planctomycetota bacterium
CATCCGCGCCGAGGTCATGGACGGCGCCGGCCCGCACCGGTTCGATGTCGGCCGTCCGGACATGAACGGCGACGTCTGGGTCCGCGGCGAGGGCGACGAGCGCGCCTTCAAGTACCCGGCTCGGGTGCTGGAGGACCTCGGTCGCGAACCCCGCTGGTATCGTGATCCCCGTCTGGCCGACATTCCGGCGCATCTGGTCGAGAGCATCCGCGTGGCGCCGCGTTCGCGCGCGGCCTACGACCTGAAGCGCGTCGGGCGGAGCTGGTTCGTGACGATCGAAGGCGGTCGGACCTTCCGGGCGGAACCCGACCTCGCCGACCGGCTCGGCGTGGCGCTCGCGAATCTGAGCGGCGAGCCTGCCGACGGGGACCTGGCCACGACCGTCGCCGACGAAGACGCGGCCTTCGCGATCGCGGTGACCGGCGCCGGCCGCGAGTGCCGCTACCTGATCCTCGCGCTGGACGGCCGGGGCATCCTCGCGCGGCGCGGCGACGAACCCGACCTCAGATTCATCGACCGCATGGTGGCGCGCTATCTCATCGAAGACCCGGAGGAGATCGAGGACCGCCGCCTCCTGGGCCTGGACTTCGCGGAGCTGGGGGCGATCGAGCTTTCCGGGGCGGGACGCGAGAACCTGCGACTCGCGCGCAACGGCGAGTTCTGGCGCGTCGTCTTCGATGACCTGCTCCTGCGCCCGGTCGACCCCGAGGCTTTCCGCGGCCTGCGCGAACGCATCGAGGGCCTGCGGGTCTCGGGGGGCGTGGAGCTCCCCGGTGACTTCGAGCCGCAGGCGCGATTGCGGCTGGACTTCGACGACGACCTCGCGATCCCGCCCCTGATGATCGATTTCGGCGCGGCTCGCCCGGATGGCAGCCGAGTCGTGCGTCGCTCGGATCAGGCCGACGGACTGCTCCTCGAGACCGCCGTCGATGACCTGCTCGGACTGCGCTACTGGGACCTCATGGTCCGCTACTTCAGCTCGTGTCGCGCCGACGAGATCGGCGAGTTCTCCATCCGCGATCCTGAGGGCCTCACCTACAGCCTGCGACGAAGCGGAGGAACAGGAGCCTGGCAACTCGTGGACCTGCGTCGCGAGGGCGAGACGATCGCAGGTTTCGCGCCGCGCCCGGTCCCGGCCGAACCGCTCGAGCGCCTGATCGACCGGCTGGCCCAGCCCACGGTGGCGGGCTTTCTGGGCGAGAAGTCCGACGAGGAACTCGCTCGAATCTTCGCCGCGCCCCGCTACGTCCTGACCTGGAAGAGCCCCGAGATGCTACTCGTCCCGCCGACGGACTCACGAACGCCGCGGATCACGGAGGAGAAGACCTGGGAGATCGGCGCCCGTCTCGACGACGATCGTCTCCAGGCGCGGATCAGCCTGTTCCCGGCGCTGGTCTTTCCGGTCTCGGGCGACGACCTCCTGCCGGTCACAGACGCTCTGAGGGCGATCCGGGACTGAGTCGAAGCGGCTGCGGGGACGAGGGGAATGCAGTCGTCAGTCGAGGCCTTCGGTCTCGTCGATCTCGCCGTTTCCGTCCTCTTCGCCCAGGTCGAGATCGCGCGCGTAGCAGGTCCGGTTGTTGCCGAGCTTCTTGGCGCGATGCAGGGCGCGATTCGCCTTGCGGAAGAGCTCGGCCTCGCTGCGACAGTCCAGCGGATAGGTGGCGACGCCGACGCTCAGGGTGATGCGACCCGAGTCCTCAGGCACGATGCCCGAGAAATCGCAGCTCTCCACCGCGCTGCGCACGCGCTCGATGAAGTTCCGCGGGTTGGCGGAGGTGCCCGGACTTCCGGTGTCGGGCAGGAGGACGGCGAACTCGTCGCCGCCCCAACGGGTGACGATGTCCACCTCGCGGAAGTTGCCCTGGATGACCTTGCCGACCTCCTTGATGATCGCGTCGCCCGTGGCGTAGCCGTTGATGTCGTTGAACAGCTTGAAGTTGTCGATGTCGAGCAGGGCGAGGGTGAGCCGTCGACCGTAGCGCCGGGCCCGCTCGAGTTCCTTCTTGAGTTCGCGGTCGAAGTGGCGCCGGTTGAAGAGATGGGTGAGCGGGTCGATCACCGTCATCTCGTGCAGCTCGCTGAGGTTGTCGGCGTTGCTGAGGGTGATGGCGGTCTGGTTGGCGAGCAGCATGGCGTCGGCGAGATCGCTCTGCTCGAAACGCTCGCCGTCACGCTTGTTCGTGAGATTCACGACGCCGATGACGGCCTTGCGCCACTTGAGGGGGACGACGAGGAAGCTGTGCCCCTGGTAGCCGCGCAGGCTGCGGCCCTGCGTTCGGGCGTCCACCTCGACCAGAAGCGCCTCGCCGCGCGCGGCGACGGTGCCGCAGATGTCCTCGCCGATGCGAACCGTGATGGGCGAGGGAGCGTTCCGCGGGAAGCCGTGACGGCGCACCATGGCCAGGGATTCGGAGTCGGACTGGCGAAGCAGGAGGGAGGCTCGCTCCGCGCCGGTCACCTCCATGAAGAACTCCAGGGCCTGGGTGAGCAGCTGCTCGCGATCGCGTTCGAGTTCGGAGAGATGGCAGCAGGCCTGGACGATGCGCTCGTAGCGACGCTCGTTCTCGTCGCGTCCGAGGCCGGCATCGGCGATTCGTCCCGCCTGTCCGCGGCCGCGCTGCGGGGTGTCACGGAGCTCGTGCTCGAGGACGTCGCGCAGGTCGTCGTAGGAGAGGGGCGAGGGGAGCCAGACATCGACGTGACCGAGGTCGTCGAGGGCCGAGGCGGGCTCGCCCTCGACCACGATCCAGGGCCGGGTCTCGAGTTCGTGGATCTGCCGGAGGAAGTCCTCGGCGTCCAGGAGGACGGCGTCCCGCCGGACCACCAGGACCTGGGCCTCGCTCCGCCCCAGGAGGATGACGGCTTCGTAGGCACGGCGCGCCGCATGGACCCGCCAACCGTCGCCACGGAGC
>JBFIHP010000602.1:0-2911 GCA_041601735.1 Planctomycetota bacterium
GCGATGCGATGCCAGGCCCGCTCCGCGTCGAAGCGCCGGCGCTGGAGCCGCGGCTCGACCACGAGGTCGGCGCCTTCCTGCGGCAGGGCCTCCTGGTCGATGCGCGCGAGACGGCGCACCTCCGCCTTGATGAGCTCGACGGCGGGGAGCGAGATCAGCCCGCTGCCGTTCCAGAGAGCGAGGCGCTCGGCTCGATCGAGGGCGATCTCGGCCTGACCGGTCACCCGGGCGGGCGCGACCGCCGTGGTCTCCCAGCGCGGCGTCGATCGGACGGCGATCTCGAGTTCGTCGAAGGCGGCGCCGAAATCGCGCCAGGCGGCGTCGAAGCCCTCCGGGTCGGTCATCGGAGGAGCCGCTTCGTCGTGGGCGCAACCGAGAAACGCGGTCAGGGCGATGAGGATCGCTGCGATACGCATGGGGGTCACCTATTTCTTCTTGGGACGGAAGACCTGGACCACGTCCGGATTGCCCTCGAGGTAGGGCCCGCCGGCGAGATCGATGCAGTAGGGCACGGCCGGGAAGACCGCGTCGAGGCAGATGCGGATGCTCTGCGGTTTTCCGGGCAGGTTGATCACCAGCATGCCATCGACGAGACCCGCGGTCTGGCGGGAGAGAATCGCGGTCGGGACCTGCTCGAGCGAGACCTTGCGCATCAGCTCGCCGAAGCCGGGGAGCATCTTCTGGCAGACCTCCTCCATCGCCTCCGGCATGATGTCGCGCGGCGCCGGACCCGTGCTGCCGGTCGAGCAGACCAGCGCGCAGCCCGAAGCCGCGAAGGTGCGCAGCGCCGCCGTGATGGCCGGGATCTCGTCCGGGACGATGCGCGTCTCGTAGTCGCAGTCCGTCGCGATGTAGTCGCGCAGGGCCGCCTCGATCGCGGGTCCCGAGAGGTCCTCGTACTCGCCGCGGCTGGCGCGGTCGCTGACGGTCAGGATGCCGATCCTGGGCTTGGTATCGCTCATCTCAGTCCTTCAGGCTCCGTTCCCAGAAATTCAGCATCGTGTGATAGAGATGCAGTCGGGCCGGGAGATCGGCGATCGAGTGGTCGCGGTTCGGGTAGATCATCATCTCGAAGAGCTTACCGGCCTCGATGAGGCCGCTCGCGAAGGCATAGGCGTTCTGGACGTGGACGTTGTCGTCGGCCGTGCCGTGCACGAGGAGGAGCTTGCCGTGCATGTTGCCCGCCTGGGCGGCGAGGTCACAGCGGGTGTAACCCGCGACGTTGTCCTGGGGCCTCTTCAGCGAGGATTCGGCCCAGATCGTGTCGTAGTACTGCCAGCGCGTCACCCCCGCGACCGCGACGCCCGCCTTGAACTCCTTCGAGTTCGTCATGGCCAGCATCGTGAGGCTGCCGCCCCCGCTCCAGCCCCAGATGCCGACGCGGTCGCCGTCCACGAAGGGCTGCGCCTTCAGCCACCTGATTCCGTCGAGCAGGTCGTTCAGCTCGCTGTCGCCGTACATCTGCCCGAGCATGCTGTTCTCGGCCTTCTTCGAGATCGCCGCCGCGCTGCGGTTGTCGACGCAGAAGACGACGAAGCCGTTGGCGCCGAGGACGTTGGCCCAGTAGAGGTCGTTGCCGTCCCACTTGTTCGCGACGCTCGGCGCCGAGGGGCCGCCGTAGCCGTAGACGACGACGGGGTGGCGCTTCTCGGCGTCGAAGCCGCGCGGCTTGATGATGTAGGCCGGCATCTCGAAACCGTCCCGGGCCGGAATGGTGAGGAACTCGGGGAAGCTCAGCTCCTTCGCCGCGAGGAGATCGGTCTTCCGTTCACCGAGCTCGGCGACGATCTTGCCGTCTCGGTCGCGCACCATCGCGAGCGGCGGGAGATCCGCGCGTGAGTGATCGTCCACGAAGTGACGGCCGTCCTTCGAGAATGAGATGCCGTGCGAGCCGGCCTCGGGCGTGATGCAGGTCCGTTCGCCGGTCGCGAGATCGACGCGATAGAGGTGGTTCTCGATGGAGGAGCGTTCGAGCGACTGGACGAAGATCTGCTTTTTCTCCCAGTCCACGTGCCGGATCGCCTGGCGCAGCCAGTAGACCGCACCGGCGCTGCGCAGCGCGAACTCGCCCTTCGTGACCTGGCCGATCAGCTTGCCGCTCATCTCGTAGAGATAGGCATGGGCCCAGCCGTCACGCTCGGAGACCCAGAAGAAGTAGTCCTCGGCGGGGGAGATCGCGAGGTCGTCGTGGGGATGCACCCAGCCCTCGTCCTTCTCCACCATGATGACGGAGGAGGTCGGGCCGTCCTCGCCGCCGAGATCGACGCGCTGGAGCGCGACCGCGTCCTGCGCGCGGTTCATCGTCTGCACGACGAGCGAGTCGCCCTTCGGCATCCAACCGACGCGGATCACGTACTCCTCGAGTTCGTCGGCGGCCGCGAGCGGCAGCGTGATCGGCGTCGCAGCCTCCTTCAGCTCGATGACCCGCACCTCGACCTCGGGGTTGACCGTGCCCGTGCGCGGGTAGCGCTGCTCGCGCACCGTGGGGTAGTCCGGCTCCCAGTCGACGATGGGCACGATGCCGACCATCGATTCGTCGGTCCGGAGATAGGCGATGCGCGAGGAGTCGGGCGACCACCAGTAGCCCGTGTCCTGCCGGCCGAAGATCTCCTCCCAGTAGACCCAGGAGAGGGTGCCGTTCAGCGTCGTCTCGGTCGCGTCGGAGGTGAGCCGGGTCTCGACCCCGGTCTCGACGTCCACGACCCAGAGGTCGTTCTCGCGGATGAAGGCCAGCTTCTTGCCGTCGGGCGAGAAGCGCGCCGACTTCTCCTGCACGCCCGGCGTCTCCGTCAATCGCCTGATCTCGCCGCCCGGAATCGCGCAGACGAAGAGGTCGCCGCCGACCTCGTAGAGGCCGATGCTGCCGGAGTCGTGGATCAGGTCGGGGAAGTAGACGCCGCGGGGATCGACC